>NZ_APGP01000082.1:0-6393 GCF_000404025.1 Caldicellulosiruptor sp. F32 | reverse complement strand
TTTGGTAAGTCGTGGGATTTTCATGTCAAAGAGGTCTTAAAAACAACAGAGGACGAAAATCTTCAAATGATTTATGACACAATAAAATATTTAAAGTCCTTGGGCAAGTATGTTGTATTTGACGCAGAGCACTTTTTTGATGGGTACAAGAATAACAGAAAATACGCTTTGGAGACTTTAAAGGTTGCAAAGGAAGCAGGAGCAGATTCTTTGGACCTGTGCGATACAAACGGTGGCACCTTCCCAATGGATATTTACAACATCACAAAAGAAGTTGTTGAGATGTTTCCTGGGACATTGATTGGAATTCACTGTCACAACGACACAGGTATGGCTGTTGCAAACTCAATCATGGCAGTTTTGGCAGGAGCACGTCAGGTACAGGGAACTATAAACGGATATGGTGAGAGATGTGGGAATGCAGACCTTATCACGCTCATTCCAAATCTTCAGCTAAAGCTTGGTTTTAAATGTGTACCAGATGAGAACATAAAACACCTGACATCTCTTTCAAGGTACGTTGCTGAGATTGCCAATATGGTTCCAAACGAAAGAGCACCATATGTTGGAGCTTATGCGTTTACACATAAGGCTGGTATGCACATTGACGCTGTTAAGAAAAACCCGGCATCTTTTGAGCATATAAACCCAGAAGTTGTTGGAAACACAAGAAGAATAGTACTGTCTGAGGTTGCAGGAAGATCTACAATTCTTGACAAGATTCGCGAGGTTGACCCGACAGTTACAAAAGACTCACCTGTGACAAAAGAGATTATTGATGAGCTAAAGCGCCTTGAGAATGAAGGGTATCAGTTTGAGTCTGCAGAGGCTTCATTTGAGATGTTAATTAGGAAAAAGCTGGGACTTTACCAGCCGTTCTTTACTCTCAAAGAATTTAAAGTTCTCATTAATGAACCGGCAGTAGAGTACAGCTCATCTGCAATTGTAAAGATTGCGGTAGATGGGGTTACAGCAATCACTGCTGCAGAAGGTGATGGTCCTGTACATGCTTTAGATAATGCTTTGAGAAAAGCTTTGGAAAAGTTCTATCCCGAGCTAAAAGAGGTTCATCTTGTTGACTATAAAGTGCGGGTGCTGAATGCAGAGACTGCAACTGCTGCAAAGGTTCGAGTTCTGATTGAGTCAACAGACGGAAAAGACACATGGACAACTGTAGGTGTTTCAACAGACATTGTAAATGCAAGCTGGATTGCACTTGTGGATTCGCTTGAGTATAAACTCTGCAAAGAAAAAGTGGGGAAATAAATAAAGCGGGGGCTGTCCATCTCAAATAATTCTTGACAGTCCCTTGCTTTTTTGAAAATTTTCAAGTTTCTTCAATAAGCTGTTTTGATATAATTCACCCATTCCTCATATATTTCTTTTTCTGTCTTTCCAAAGGTTTTCTTGAAATTGTTAGTTTTTAGTAATTGTAACACCTTGTACCAGCCATAATTTTTGTCTAAGTATTCGATGTAAGTATCTGCGAAAATATATCCACCTATGTTTGCAAATTTAATTGGATTTTCTGTCTGGATATCTTCGAATGAAGGGATTTTTATGTTTTGCAGTTCCCCTCTTTTCAGTTGTCCGCCGTTGGTTAAATATAAGGCAACACCCTCTTTCAGCCATTTTTTCATTTTTGGATTAATCAAATACTGATAAGTATGCACCATTTCATGCAGAAGAGCTTGTTTAATACTTTCGTAGTTATGTAATCTTCCTGGATTTGTAGGTGAGGTTAATATAACTGTTGAACCTATGTTGTCGCCAATATACCAGTCAAGGTTAAAAAGAAGAGTTATTAATCCGTATTTTTTAGTTTGGAACGTGGATTGTTTGTCATAAATAAATATTTTTATTTTAGATTTTTCTTTAATACCTAATTTGTCCATAAGATATTTTGCTCTCTGTTCTGCTAAATTAAAACAATCTAAAGCAGCTGCTTCCTCTTTTTTGTAATATACATCTGCCCACCTTCCTATTTTTACCTTTATATTTTTTGTTTTTAGTTGTAATGTTGGTATAAATGTGGTACCAAAAGCTATTATGAGGATAGTAATAAAAATAAAACTTGTTTTAATAACTTTGCTTCTTTTCATGGTGTGCCTCCTTTTTAAGGTTCAAATGATTGTTTATACATTAGTGAACTACCACCCACCTGAAGAGGTGGTGGTTTTCTGTTTCATCGACCGGACTTGCTGCTGGGAAAGTATTTCCCAGCAGTAGAGGTTCAGGTCTTAACAGGCGTAAATTCGGGTAGTCCCTACCCTACTGACTATTTACACAAACAGCAACATAATTTCGCAGGTTTGTAGCTGCATTCTCATCCCTGTCATGAACAGCTTTACATACAGGACATTCCCATACCCGCTCCGATAACTTGAGATTTCTGTAAATATATCCACATCTACTGCATATTTTTGACGTTAGGAATGTCCTATCTACCACAACAACTGTTCTGTCATACCAATCTGCTTTGTATGAAAGGTATCCTAAAAACTTCGACCATGAACTGTCTAAAATGTGTTTTGCCAAGTTTCCCCTTGATGGCCCCTTTATATTTATACTTTCGACCACCACGACTTGGCTCTCGTCTATGATGGCCTTGGAAAGCTTGTGCAAAAAATCTTCCCTTGCATTCTTTAAATACTCATGCTCTTTTGTAAGTCTTTCTATTGCTTTCTCCCAACTTTTAGAACCTTCCTTCTTCCTTTCTCACCTTGACTTTCAATGTATCTTCTAATCATTTCAACTGGAGCGCCACCACTTGTCAGCAAACAATAACTTCTTGACCAAAAATATTCCTTCCACAATTTTTGCTTAATTTGGGGAAATTCCTTTTTTATGAGTCTTGAAGAGGCACTTTTATAAGCATTTATAAACTTGGAAAGTGGTGTTGTAGGAGTTGCCTTGAACAAAATGTGCACATAGTCTTTATCATAATTCCACTCAAGCAGAGTTATATTGTAATTGGGTTGAATGTACTCAAAAATTTCTTTTAGTCTTTTTGAAATTTTCTCATCTATTACATCTCTTCTATATTTCGTTACTAAAATCAAATGATAGTATAGAAGAAATACTGAATGTTTATTTGAATCGAATTTCATAATCATCACCAGTTTTATTATATCCCTAAACTGAATATTTATCAACCGCAATTCAGGAGCTGTCCAAAAAGATAACTGGACAGCCCCTTTAATTTTGATATATTGATATTATGATATATTTATGATATAATATATCAAAAGTGATAACATGAGGTAATAACCCATAGCTCTTAAACATGATAAAGTTGTCTTCAAAAATTACAGTCCATAATTTGACGCCTATCGACCCAGAAGCTTTTATACCTCAAAATCATCTGGTCAGAGTAATTGATAAAATCATTGATAAGATAGATATATCCACCACAATAGAAAGGTACAAAGGCGGTGGTACAAGTAGTTACCATCCACTAATGTTATTAAAAGTTTTAATATACGCCTTACATACAAGGTATTTATTCATCAAGAAAAATAGCTCAGGCTTTACAAGAAAATATTACTTTTATGTGGCTCTCAAAGTATCAAGTCCCTGATTTTAGAACTATCAACAGATTTAAAAAAGAAATTTTAGGAGAGACAATTGAAAATATTTTTGCTCAGGTGGTTAAACTTCTTGTACAGTTAGGATATGTAAACTTCGATTATTACTATCTTGATAGGACAAAACCTGAAGCTAATGCAAACAAGCATTCATTTGTTTGGGCTAAAAGTACAAGAACTTTCGAAAAGAAGTTAAGAGAGAAAGTGAAAAACATAATTGAAGAGATTGAAAAAATAAATGAAGAGGAAGACAAAGCATTGAAAGATTTGGGAGTAAAGTTAGAAATTGACGTGATAGCAAGCAGTTAGAAGAAAAGATTGAGCAAATAAACCAAAAACTTGAGTAGGCTGAGTTTAAAAGCAAGAGAAAAGAAAAAAGAGTAAAGAAGCTGGTAAAGGTATTGAAAAATGATTGTGTTTTCAGGCTCAAAAAGTATGAAAATTAATGAGGCAATTTTAAATGGCAGGAACAGTTTTTCTAAAACAGACAATGATGCCACGTTTATGAGGCTGAAGGATGACCGTATGAAAAACGGGAATTAAAAGCCGGGTATAATGTACAAATCGGCACACAGAACCGATTTGTCATAGGTTTTAGCATCCACCAAAGCCCCACGGCTACATGTGTTTAAAAGAACATCTTGAGCTTGTGGAAAAGATAACAGCTCACAAGCCAAAGAACATTGTAGCAGACAGTGGCTATGGGCTTGATTGAAACTACCTTCATTTGAAAAAACGTGGCATCAATAGTTCTATTTAAGTATAACACATTTAACTTAGAGCAGCCAAGGAAATTTAAGAAGGACAAGTTCAATAGCAGGAATTGGGAGTATATTGCCTCTGAAGATGCATATATTTGTCCTGCTGGTAAGAAGGTGAAATACTTATATCCGAGGGTAGATGTAAATGAGAGGGGATTTGTAAGTTGGGAGAAGATATACGAATGTGAGGATACATGCAATGGATGTGAGCACAAGGATAAGCGTTACAGAGGCAAGAGATGGAAAAAGAGATTTAGGATAAGGCCGAGGTTTAAGAGGTTAAAGAATGAAGTAAGAGAAAGACTTTTGAGCAAAGAAGGCAAAGAAATTTACAGCAGAAGGAAGATAGAAGTTGAGACAGTATTTGGGATAATAAAGAACAATAAAGGATTTAGGAGTTTCCTGCTCAGGGGCTTGAAGGGCGTGAAGCTAAAGTAGAGTTTGGTTTGTATTGCTTATAACATGGAAAGGTTAGCGAAGATAATAATAGAGGGTTGGGGCAAAATTGTCAGCCAACCCTCTTGTTTTTTTACTTCATAGTTCAATATTAACATTTAATACTATCAGATGCTTGGTTTTGGCTATTGAAAATTATTGTTTTGGGACAGCCCCTTAACTTTAGTGTTTTGTTTCTGAATTCTATATAGTAAGAAAGCAATATGGAAAATTAAGTTTTTAAAGAGTCCTTTATTTGCTTTTCAAAAACGAATTTATAGAAAATGCTCTTGGTACTACTTTGTGATTAACAAGTGCTATATTTTTTCCATTCCAAGTTGGTTCAAATCTCCACATTTTTTTATTATTAATATCGTACACAGCCACGTAATATTTTGTTTTATTGTTTTTGATTTCTTTTTCACTGAAGATGAGGTAATTGTTATCAAAAAATTTAACTGAATCATATTGAACAATATTATTTGTAGGTAGTATGGTGAATAAAGTTTTAAAAGTTTTTTCATTGTTTTCTAATTTCATAATTCTGATTAAATTTTTTTCTGGATAGGATGCTTCTTTGGTAGATAGAATATCTGTTATAAAAGCAAAAGTTCCATTTGGTGATATATCAAAATGTTGTTTTGGTGGATATGGCAAATTATTTATAGCAGGATAAGAAATTCTTTTTACTATTTTAAAATTATTTTTCTCGAACCATGTAATTTGGTATGGATAAATAGGAAGATAGAGAGTTTTTTCGTTGTTGTGAATATATTCTTTAAATTTCTTCTCTTGAATCCAGTTTATGAAAATAAGCTGATTATCTAATTCTGATGGAGCAATATTAATTAAATCAAATTGTGCATTTTTAGGTGGACTGATAAGACTTTGGGTATCAATTTCTTTTATCATTTTTTTGCTTTTAATGTTCCATATCTGGACACTAAACTTACCGTTTGTTTTATGTGGAATATTATAAATAAGCAAAAGATTGTTATTTATCCAATGTATAAAAAATTGTTCACTGAAATCCTTTGTAAGCCAATCTTCTTTTTTTGTTTTAAGGTCTAAAAGTATGATATTTTGTGCATCTCTTTGTTGATTCCACGTAGAAATTGCCATATATTTACCATCAGGTGAAATTGCTGCTTCAGGGTTTGTACCTCTTCCACCCTTCCAGACAAGATGCAGAGTAGGTTTTTTACCACTTAAGAGTTCTTTAATATCCCAAACAAATATTGCATCTTGATTTACTCCAAATGATGATTTTAACCATGTGCAGGAAAGAATCAAATCATTTTTTCTATTGGCGCAATTAATAGGTGAAATTGTTACCACAAGGAAGCATATGGCTATAATTAAAATTATAGTTAATTTATTTTTCATTTTTTAAACTCCTTCGTCCACGTATTTAGTTAAAGAATTGTTTAACCTGAAGCCATGTTCGGCCATAAACTAAATTATTTTCTTGGCCGCTCAACTCTTTCATGTAGTTATAGGATATGTCCATTATTCGATAGACTAAATCAGTATTTGGTATTTGATTAGGTCCAAAATCATTTCTATATAATACCAGTTTTTTGTTATTTTGTAGGTTGCGTACTTCTACT
>NZ_APGP01000081.1:0-1807 GCF_000404025.1 Caldicellulosiruptor sp. F32 | reverse complement strand
TTTACCAGGCTGCAACTGCCCTGCTCCACTCTTAAATCCTATCTCCAAGTAATAATCCGCTCCACTTACACTACTGCTCAGCTTCACAAACTTGAATGTTACATTGCTTGCTCCTATCTGTGCCCAGTCAGATATCGCACTCTGTGCCTTGTCTCCATCTACTGTGTACCAGTACCTTATCGTTACCCTGCTCAAATCTATCGCACTGCTACCACTATTTACTACCTTCAACCAAGGCCTTATCGTGTTAGTTGTGCTATTGGTCTCCTTGTTAGCATACAATACCTTTATCTGCCTGCTTGTCACAGGGGTACTAACAGGCGTCGGGGTTAGAGTTGGTGTTGCTGTTGGAGTTGGCGTAGATGTTGCAGTTGATGTTGGCGATGGAACTGATGTAGGCGTTGGGGTTTTTGTCGGGGTTAGCGACGGTGTAGCAATTGGTTGTTGCCCATACCCTTCAAAATATTGATATATGTTATTCACATTAGTCTCATACCCTAAATAAAAACTTACGTGAGGTGGTTGATTATATGCAACGTTCTGCCATGCTATAGACACTCTATATTGCCTGTTATGCATAAGCGTAGGTATCTTATAATTTGTCAATGTGGTGGTTGTATATATCCTGATTGCATTGTTATCACTAGTCCTAAATATAACCTCTTCTCGCCAATCTCCAAATATATCTGCACTCAGGCAGGGCGTTGCCTTTGTGTTGTTATTTGATGAACATCCACTTGCTGTAAATATAGTATTTGTTCTATTATTGTTATAATCCCATTCGTAAATATATGTTTTATCCAATAATTCTCTGCCTAAATCCCCGTCCCACCAAATTGCAAAGTTATATGGTGGTGTCGCATTACTGATTACATTTCCCTTACAATCTCTAATACTTACCCCTGCTGCCCACACTTCTAACCCCTTATATCTCGGATCAACGTCTGCCGCCAAAGCACGCCCACAATCTCCAGATGTTAAAACCCTTACTAATATCTGCCCAGTCTTCGCGTCTCTTAAACTCGCTCCTGTGCTTCCTTCATGACACTGCCAAACTTCTAATCCAGGCCTGTCTGGATTAATATCTGACACATGCATTGCATCACCATGACCTAATTTGGTTGAATATAACGGTGCTCCATTATCATCTACTGCCATCGCGCCGTATATTATTTCATCCTTACCATCATTGTCAACATCAGCTACACTCAAATTGTGATTTCCTTGTCCTTCGTAATCATCTCTATATCCATCTTTAATCTCTCCTGTGTCAAATTGCCATAACTTTGTTAAATCGCCATTTTGCCAATTCCAAGCAACTATATATGTTTTTGTGTAATATCCTCGGCACATAATTAGGCTAGGCCTCTTCCCATCCAAATAAGCTACTGCTGCCAAAAACCTGTCAACCCTGTTTCCATATGAATCGCCCCATGACGAAACATTTCCACGTGGCGGAATATAATTAACTGTCTTTATTGCTCCTCCTGTCGCACCTTCAAATATAGTCAAATATTCAGGACCTGATAAAACATAGCCAGACGAATTCCGCCAATCAGCATTTGGATTTCCTATCACATTGCCTTGTCCATCTATTGTTCCATCAGCTGTTTTACATGCAACTTCAGCTTTTCCGTCACCATCTAAATCATATACTATAAATTGTGTATAATGTGCTCCTGCTCTTATATTCCTACCCAAATCAATTCTCCATAAGAACTTGCCATTTAATTTGTAAGCGTCTAAATACACATTGCTTGTATATCCAGCTTGTGAGTTATCCTTTGAATCACTTGGATCCCATTTC
>NZ_APGP01000080.1:0-1995 GCF_000404025.1 Caldicellulosiruptor sp. F32 | reverse complement strand
GTTGATACCCTTGCATACAAAACAACAGTTGGTTTTGGTTTTTCCTCTATCATACCCAGTAGTTTTTCTATGTCTTCTTTTTTATACCTTCTTCTACCCTTTGGGGTTCTAACAGGGGTAATTAACCCCTCTTTCTCCCAGTTTATAAGTGTCCTTCGACTGATTGAGTATATTTCTTTTACTTTTTGCATACTTAATAACATCTATCATCACCTAATTAAAATTATACCCTTTTGCATAACTATTTTCAACTGTTGCTGCCTTCTTTTGTAATTTAATTGTAAAAATATACCACGTATGATGGTTAAAATAAAAACCCAAGGTCGGCTACCAACCTTAGGTTTACTTTATTACTAAGAATAAAAGTATTGATACAACAAAGAAAGCCGCTGCAATTATCCATGTGTATCTTCCAAGCATAGCATCAAGTGTTCTTCCCTTGTACTTTCCAAAAAATGTCTCAGCACCACCTGCAATTGACCCAGAAAGCCCTGCGCTCTTGCCTGACTGCAAAAGCACAACAATTATAAGTGCAATTGCTAAAAGAAGCTCTAAAATGGTCAGTACTATCTTTGCCATCTGTTTTTAAAACCTCCTAAAAATTTAGTATTGACTGCAAAAATTACAGGTCAACTTCCCTGCACTTTGTTTCAACAAGCTTGATAGAACCTTCTTTGTCCTCACCCAAAAGCAAATCACACATCTCTTTTGCCTTAGCGTTTGTGAGAAAGATATCTTCTACTTTTCTTCCATCTTTGTATTCAATCTTAACATAGAAGACTTTCAATACGTTCACCTTCCTTGCAAAAAGCCATAAAAACCATATTAAAATTATACCACAAGATAAGAAAAATTCAATCAAAATGATGAGCTTTTATCTTTTACTCTTTATTCAGCAAAAAGTCATACCTGGCATCAGCGGATTTTAAGAGTAAATAACTTCTTGCCCTTCTCCTTTTGCTATGCCCTTACTCATATCTGAAGACACAAGTGTGCGGGCATTTACTTCATCAATTATATTATTCTCTACTTTGGTTTGTATTTTCTTCTTATTCTCCCTATTTTCTTGATTATTTTATGCTATTTTTTCTTTTTTACCAATAGGGGCATCTTTTCCCCATCTTAAACTCCACAAAAATTTTACGTCAAGTATAAAAGTATGACTCTATTGTTTAGACTTTCTATATGAAGATGTAAAATTTATGCAATTTGCCTATTGCGTTTTTTTTTTTTTTTTTTTGATATAAGTATTTATAGCTATTTTATCCATTGAAAGGAGTTGATAACTATTACTATACTTAACACCTCTTAAATACTTTAATCCTATTTATTTTGTTAGGAGGTTCTAATTTGTTGCACAAACACAAAAAGCTTTTTTTACTCTCAAGCGCTATCTTTGCAATATTATCATCAATACTTGCTGCCAACCTCTACATGAGTAATAATCCTTCTACTCAAAACCCTCAACAAGTCTATAAAAAGCAAATTATTCCATGGAGCTACAAGAAACTTGGTATCACAAAAATATGGAAATTTACAAGAGGCAAAAATGTTAAAATTGCTATTCTGGATTCTGGTATTGACCTGAACCATCCTGATTTAAAACATGCAAATATCATCAAAACTATTAACTTTATAGAACCAAACAAACCTGCCGTGGATGAAACAGGACATGGAACTTTTATCGCTGGTATAATCGCAGCTCAAAATAATAACTTTGGTATTGTTGGCATTGCACCTGAAGCTGAAATCTACATCTTAAAAATCTTAAATAAAAAACTTGAAGGAAAAGTTGATCTCGTTGTACGTGCTCTTGATTTTTGTATAAAAAACAAGATTAACATTGTTAACATGAGTTTTTCCACCTCATCTGATAATCCAAAACTCAGAAAAGCTGTTTTAAAAGCAACAAAACATGGAATAATCATTGTTGCCTCGGCAAGAAATTCATTCGGTTCAAAAGCAGGCTTTCCTGCATCATACCCCGAAGTTATT
>NZ_APGP01000079.1:0-1739 GCF_000404025.1 Caldicellulosiruptor sp. F32 | reverse complement strand
CCTCAATGTTTGTGCCAATCACCTTTACGTTGTACTTATCCAGAATTCCGCTTCTGTAAAGCTCAACTGCAATGTTAAGACCTGTCTGACCACCTAAGGTTGGCAATATAGAGTCAACCTTTTCCTTTTGAATTATCTTTTCTATTATTTCGCAGTTTATTGGTTCAATATAGATGCTGTCTGCCATAGTTTTATCTGTCATGATTGTTGCAGGATTTGAATTAATCAGGACAACCTCTATTCCTTCTTCTTTTAAAGCCTTACAAGCTTGGCTTCCTGAATAGTCAAATTCGGCAGCCTGACCGATTATTATTGGCCCTGAACCTATTACCAAAACCTTTTTTATGTCCTTTCTCAGTGGCACTTTATATCGTCACCTCTTTTAAAAAATTTCGCATCAGTTAATTGCACTATTTATACTCTCCTTAAGATTCTTTGATGCGATAAAGCTGCTTTTTTCAAAGTCTGAATGTATGTGATTTTTATATGCGTATATTATATCGCGTGAAGAGTTTACTATTATGCCCATCTTGTTTTGTCAAGGAAATATTTTAAATCTTCAACTTTTCCTCCTTGTATTCCAATTCCGGGAATGAGCAAAAAAGAGTCTGGAAGAATTGACCTTACCATTTTTGCTGCTTGTGGCTGTGTTGCGCCAACAACTGCACCGATATCTGAGTATCCATGTTTACCTTTGCAACTTGCCCCCCACTCATGTACCTTTTCAGCTACCTTTTCAAAAAGGTACTTGCCATCTACAATTAAATCTTGAAAGTCCTTAGATGAAGGATTTGAAGTTTTTACAAGCACAAAAAGACCTTTTTTGAATCTTTCACAGTCCTCTACAAACGGCTTTATTCCATCCTCACCAAGATAAGGATTTACAGTCATTGCGTCACAGTCAAAGAACTTTATTTTCCTGTCAAACAAGACTGTTTCGCCAATGTAGGCATTAGAATAGCCCTTAGCTGAGCTTGAGATGTCGTTTCTTTTGCCATCAAAGATTATAATTAACTTTTTGTTTTGCGCATATTGGATAAGTTTATGAAGCACCTCTATGCCATGGTAAGAGTACTGCTCAAAAAATGCAGCTTGGAATTTCACACCAATTACATTTTCTTCAATTGCATCAATTATTCTTCTGTTGTATTCATAGAGTATATATTTTAGATTTTCTATTTCGTTTTTTTCATTGTCATAGTACTTTTTCATAAAATAATCTGGAATGTTTTCTACTGTTGTATCAATCCCAGCTACAAGTACACTGTTTTTCTTTTTTATCGCTTCAATTAGCCTGTCAGAGAAGTTTAGCACTTAATTTCACCGTCCTTCTTTAATATCTTTCCTTCATATATTACCGTCTCAACATATGAGGTAAGTTTTTTGCCCAAAAACACACTATTTTTTGACTTTGAAACAATATCCTCCTCTTTAACTTCCCACTCTCTATTTGGGTCAACTATCACAAGGTTTGCTTTTTGATTCTCTTCAATTACATTTGGTTTCAGGTTTACTATCCTCCTTGGATTTATACTAAGCAGCTCAACTAATTTTGAAATCTCAAATCCTCTATTTTTTACAAGGTAGGTGTAGAGCACTGCAAAAGCTGTTTCAAAACCAATTGTTCCACTTGGTGCAAGATTAAACTCTACATTCTTTTCGTCCTTGTGATGAGGTGCATGGTCGGTTGCAATGCAGTCAACAACCCCCTCCTTTATAGCCTCAATCAATGCCTCAAC
>NZ_APGP01000078.1:0-684 GCF_000404025.1 Caldicellulosiruptor sp. F32 | reverse complement strand
CCCCATCACCATCTAAATCGCCGACACTTGCATCATTTGGCGAATATGAAGCACCGAGTGGAGAATTCGCTGGTTTATTTAATCTTATTTCAATATAATTGCTACTAAGCACACTTACTTCTTCAGATTGCTCTACCTCTGCCCCATTTATTACTGCTCTTACATAATACCTCGAACTGGTTGTTCCATCAGTATCAACATAGTTTGTGCTGTTCTGAATTGGTGTTTTAGTTATCTTTATTCCATTTCTGTAAATATTAAATCCTATATTTGCTGGATCTGAACCAAACATTCTCCAACTCAAAAATACTCCGTTGGTTACTTTTATTGCAATTAATCCTCTATTTAACTTCTCAATTTGACTTCCTGTTGCCGCCATTGCTAAATTACTTTTGCTCACATTTATCTGTCCATTTAACAATATAATACTCATAAAAAAATAATCGATACAAAATATACATACTCCTTAAGCTTTTTCTTAGTTAACATTGAACTCCCCTCCAAAACCTTTCTCTTTATCTTCAATTGTAATAACCTACAAAAGACTCATCCAAAAAAGTGGCGTGTGATGAATTTGAGGACTTCATATAAATATCAAATTCATCACACGCACTCTTATCACTTTTTTCTCTATTTTACTCACTAAAACGTCATTATTCCTTTCTTAAATGAACAATTAGTATT
>NZ_APGP01000077.1:0-12744 GCF_000404025.1 Caldicellulosiruptor sp. F32 | reverse complement strand
TTTGACAAGGTGGTTGAAATAGCAGACTATGTAAATGTAATGGAATATGATGTTCATGGTCCATGGGATAAAGTAACTGGGCATTTATCTGCTTTTGAATTGTCTGATAAAGATAATACTGGCATTTGCGGTTCATCAAGCATAAGAGGGATGATCGAAGCAGGTGCATCTCCTGATAAGCTTGTTTATGGATTTCCATTCTATGGTTATTATTGGACAAATGTAGAGAAAAATAATAACGGATTATATCAGAAAGTTAATGGGAAGAGTGGAGATATGCCATATGAAGAAATTCTAACTAAATATAATGAAGAAAATGGCTTTAAAAGATACTGGGATGAAAGGCTAAAGCTGCTTATCTTTGGAATGAAGAAAAGGGTATATTTGTAACATATGAAGATCCCGAAGCGATTGCTGAGGAAGTTGCATTTATAGCAAAGAATAATCTTGGTGGAGCTATGTTTTGGGAATATACCCATGATTTTAGTGGGACACTGTTGAATACTATAGTAGAATCACTCTGGACTGCAGGAGAGGAGTAGAACAAATTCAAAAGTTGAATCTATTATTAGTCAACAAGCACTTACTCTGGATGTCTGCTTAATCATTCAGAGTAAGTGCTATATTTTATGCTAAAATAATTGATAGAAAGAATTGACTGTTGTAAAAGTTATGAAAGGAAGGTATTTCTATGGAATTTAAAACCCTAAAAGAATCCGAACTTGAAAAATGGTTTTACCATTGTGCGAGCGTTTTTGGAGATAACCAAAATTTAGATTACTGGTTTGATTATTTCAAAAGACACTATTTCAATGATCCTTTCAAAGATATTAATAGCATTTTTGTTGCAACAGATGGCAGTGGCATAGCAAGTACAGTAAGATTATTTTATAGAAAAATCTACTTAAAAGGAGAGGAAATAACCGTAGGTGGTATAGGAGAGGTAAGCACAAAACCACAGTACAGAGGAATTGGACTTGCATCAACCCTACTTCGTATGGCAATAGATACAATGAGAGAGAAAAAGCTTTCTATTTCTATTCTTTTTGCATCACTTCATAATTTTTATGGCAAATTTGGCTATAAAGTATTGCCAAGAGAATTTTGTTTACTTGACAGAAATACCTTTCGTAAATATTATGAATCTAAAATTGCTCAGGCAGGAGAAGTAAAAGAAATAAAATTATCAGACAATGATATTGAAATTATGGATGAGATCTACAGGCTTTATTCAGCTAATTTTAATGGTCCTGTTATTAGAAATAAAGAATATTGGCATAGCTGGGTTAAGTTTGAGCCTAAAACAAGCTTAGGATATTTTATTGAGGGAAGACTTTGTGCTTATTTGTTTTATAGAAAAAATGGCAAAGAAGTAATTGTACTGGAATATGGCTGCTCTGACTTATCAAGCAAAGAAATACCTCTGAAGGAATTTATAAAATTTATCATGAACAACGAAGATGCACAGACCATCAAATATCCAAAAGCAATTGGCTTTGAGCTTACTGGATCTACTGAGCTTAAAGACAATAGTTTGATGGTAAATCTTATTACTCCTTTCAAGCTGGAGGGCTTACTTATCGATTCAACAGAAAAACTGATGGATATCCTGACAAAAGAGCCTCACAAATTTGTATTTTGGGGTACTGATAATTTTTAACAAGATGAAAACTTGTCTGCAGAAGGGAGATGCCATAAGATGTTCAAAATTGTCCCTAAGCCTAAAAAACTTGATTTCACAGGAAAATGGTTTGACTTTGATGGTTTTTTGAACTTTCCAGCATCAATTTCAAGGGAGTTTTCAATACCAAAAGGCTCATGGAAGATAGAGATTCTCGAAAGGCCTGGAACAGGCATTTCAATAGAGGACAAAAAAGTAAAGGTTTGGGGCAATGTTAACATTGCTTATGCAACATTGGTTCAGCTCTTAATTCAAAGAAAAGATGCACTGCCAGAAGTCACAATAGAAGAGGAATTTAAATTTTCCTTTAGGGGATATCATCTTGATATTGCAAGAGGCGGAGTGCCTAATCTCTCAACTTTCAAAAGTTTATTGAGATGGCTATTTTTGCTCAAGTACAACTACTTTGCAATATACTTTGAAGACCTTTTTCCATGGGAAAAACATCCTAAGATAGGTGCAGGTAGAGGAAGATTAACAAAAGAGGAGTTAAAAGAAATCATAGAGTACGGCAAAAATCTTGGAATAGAAGTATTTCCATCCTTAGAGTTAACAGGTCATATGGAGAATATTTTATCAATTCCAGAGTACTCCAAATACAGTGAATGGTATTTACCAAGAGAAGGATGCCTTGATTTGTCGAATGAAGAAGCAAAGAGATTTGCTTATGAGCTTTTAGAAGAAGTCTTAGAGTTTTTCCCATCTAAGTATGTACACATAGGCGGAGATGAGACATGGGCGCTTGGCAGAGGAAAAAGTTTGGAAAAGAATTGGGTATTTGAAGGACCAAAGCTATACGAAGAACATCATAAGAACATGATAGATATTGTAGAAAAATACAGGAAGATACCTATTATGTGGGCAGATATGCTAACAGGCATGTTTCTAAGGCCTGATGAAAAAGAGGTATGGGGAAAACTTTTGAGAAGCGACATATGGCAAAGGGCAATTTTAGCTAACTGGGATTATGCACCAATGCCTAAGGAACATTTTATAAACAGAATTGAAAGCTTTGGAGACAAATACCAATCAAATCAGATAGTATGTCCAGGTTTTTCTAATTGGAACAGGTTTTATCCTGACTTTGAAGCAGCAATTGAAAACATAAAAAATTTTATTGATGCAGCAAAGGCAAAAGGTATTCAAGGCTTTTTAGTAACGGCCTGGGGTGATGATGGTCAGGAGTGTTTGTTTAGCTTTTTATATCCACTTCTTGTTGCCACAATTGAGCTTGCTGAAGGTGATGGGGATTGGGAAAAAAGTTATATTATTCTTTCTGGTGAAAGCCAAGAACTTCTTAATGTACGAAAAGTCTTTGGCATATCGAAGATTGCAAATAATATAAAAGGTCTGTTGTATGGGAACAAAGAGGTTGTCCAAATGGGGACTTCTGAGAGACAAGGGTTAAAGAGATGTTTTGAAGAAGCTTTGCAAAAGGCTATGGGAGCAAATCTTCCTGAGGATTTAGCATTTATTCGGCAGGCTATAAGAGTAGCGATGAAAAGACTTGAAAATACTATAGCAGCAGCTGACTTAATTGAACTTGGCAATTATTACTGCAGGCTGTGGATATCTGAGAGGAAAAAAGAAGGGCTTGAGAGGATTATAGAAAGGTTTTGGGCAGCTGCTGGCAGAGTTGAATTAAAACTGTAAAAAAGTTAAGGCAATATTTTGAGGTGGCGTTAGAAATGAGGAAAAAGTTTTTAGTCAAAAAGATTTTTAACGGATACTCATTTATCAAGGACAATGTTTTAGTTGTAGAAGATGGAGTAATTCTGGGAACGCAAGAAGGCATTGACACATCAAGAGGTGAGATAATAGACAAAAGAGATTTTATTCTTTCACCTGGATTTGTCGACAAACACACACATGGTATTGGCGGTGTTGATTTTTTTGAGGTGACAGCAAATGATTTAAAAACCATCCAAAACTACTATTTTAAACATGGTGTTACAACCATTGTACCAACAATTGTATCAGCTCCGTTTGAAAACATATATAAGCTTGCAAAAGCTATCAAAGAGGCAAAGAAAGACCCAAATTTTAAGCTAAACATTCCTGGAATATTCTTAGAAGGACCGTTTATAAATCCTGCAAAGAAAGGTGCGCATGATGAGAGGTTTTTGCAAAGGCCGACAGTTGAGAAGTTAGAGGAATTAATTTCTAATTGTAAAGAAAAAATTCTTGATATTGCGCTTGCTCCAGAGCTGCTTGAAAATCCCGTTGAATTTTTTTCAAAGGCAGCAGAAAATGATATTAACATTTCGCTTGGGCACACAGAAAGCAGCTTTGAGCAGGCAGCACAAGCACACATGCTTGGTGCCAAAAATATTGTTCATCTTTTTAACGCAATGCCGCAGCTACATCACAGGCAGAATTCTATTACTACATATGCGCTTTTGAGCAGCATCAAAGTGGAGCTAATTTGCGATTTTATTCACCTGTCACCAGAGATTATAGAGCTTGTCTTTCGGCTAAAAGGGCCGGAGAATATTATATTGATTAGCGATTCTATTTCTGCAACAGACCTTCCTGATGGCGAGTATAGTTTGGGGGCCTTAGATGTGAAAGTTGAAAATGGAATTTGTAAATTAGCTGACGGTACCATCGCTGGCAGTACCTTGACAATTGATAAAGCAGTAAAGAACTTAATAAAAATTGGAATTAGATTAGAAAATGCACTGCGGACAGCAACTTACAATCCATCAAGGCTTCTTTCTCTTGAGAGCTGGGCGATAAAAGAAGGCTTTAGGGCAAATTTTGTGTTGATGGATGAGGATTTAAATGTAAAGGAGGTATATGTTGGGGGAGAGCTTGTGTATAAGGCTTGAGGATTTTTCAAAGCAAGCTCTCCCTATACTGCGTTGGTGTAAGCCCAGTATACTTTTTAAAAACTTGAGAAAAATACTTCTCATCAGAAAAACCAACTATATTTGCAACTTGGTATATCTTTAAATTTTGATTTTTCAAAAGTTCTTGGGCTTTTTGAATTCTAACTTTGTGCAGGTAATCAATGAAATTGATCTTCAATTCCCTTTTAAATAGAATGCTCAAATATGCGGGTGTTACATATACCTCTTTTGCGACACTTTCTAATGTGATATTCTTGTTATAGTTTTTTTCAATAAAGTTAATAGCTGCTTTGACAATTGCGTTTTTGTTTTCACTCTGCTCAATTCTATCCACTACTGCATTTAAAAAACTGAGTAGCGATGTTTTGAGCAAATCTTTTTTTTCAGTTTTCAAAATGCTTTCAAAAATCTTGCTATTTACTACGTCATTTAAATCAATGCATTTTTCATGGCAGACTTTAATTATACTGCCCAGTAATGCCAAAACGGCTGACTTTATAAACCATTTATTGAATGTATTGATGACATACAATGAATTTACAAAGTTTTCAACTTTATCTTTAATAGTATCTTTCTGGCACAGCAAGAGGCTATTTATTATTGCTTTTTCCTCATCGATTGGGTAAAGCAGGGTATTTTTGTTAAGGCAAATATCATCATAGTATAATATGTCAATATCATCTGCAAAAAATTTAAGCTCTAAGGCATTTAAAGCTTGGTCGTATAAATAGTTGATTTTTTCTATTTTGTCACACCATCTGCTAACTCCAAAATAAAGTTTCAGTCCGAGTTTTTCATTGGCACTTTTTTTGACTTTTGTAAGAATATCATCCATCATTTCTCTGTCAAATTCAAAATCAGAATTGATTAATATGACTATTTCGTTTCTTCCTCTAAAAACTTCTGCTCTAAAGTCTTCTAATCCTTCTTGAATTAAATTCACGCACGCAAGGGTGTATGCTTCTTGTTTTACAGGTGAAGAGGAGTAGGTATCGGATGCATTTTCAATATCAAATTTGGTAAGAACCACACAATATTTTCCAGATGAAAGTTTTATATTGTACCTTTCAAATAGTTTTTCTATTTCTTCTTTACTGCGGATACCGAATACAACTTCATTTAAGATTCTCTCTTTTAAAATTGGCAAAGTTTCATTGTAATATTCTATGAACCTATTTATTAGAGCTTCTTTTTCCCTTTCTTTTTCAAGGACATTTTTGGCCTTCAGCACTGCATCCAAGACTTCTTTCGGTTTGCAAGGTTTTAGCAAATAATTCAGGCTCCTTAGCTCAAGCGCTTTTTGAGCAAAGTAAAAATCATCATACCCGCTCAGGATTATACTTTCGAACATATACCCTTCTTTTTTAGCATTTTCAATTACTTGCAGTCCATCTAATCTGGGCATTTTGATATCTATCAAAACAATGTCAGGGCAAAGCTCTCTAATTTTTTCAAGTGCCTCTTCACCGTTTGTTGCACATCCAACAATCTCAATTCCATTGTTTTCCCAGTCAACAAGGGTTGAGATGCCTTCAATTACTTCTGGTTCATCATCTGCAATAAGTAACTTTGTCATCATTTTTCATCTCCCTT
Source organism: Caldicellulosiruptor sp. F32 (assembly GCF_000404025.1). Classification (NCBI taxonomy): domain Bacteria; kingdom Bacillati; phylum Bacillota; order Caldicellulosiruptorales; family Caldicellulosiruptoraceae; genus Caldicellulosiruptor; species Caldicellulosiruptor sp. F32. The sequence continues at coordinate 6,618 of NZ_APGP01000077.1, read as the reverse complement.
TTTGTTCTTAATATCTTAAGGTCAGTTTTCCACTGAAATATAATCTATAGGAAGTATCAATTTTACTTCTGTGCCTTGTCCCGGTTGGCTCTGTATATTCAATTTATAGTGGTTTTCATAGTAAAGTTTTAATCTCTCGTTGACATTTTTAATAGCGTATCCCACACTGCTTTCCTTTCCTGATTCTAAAACCTTTTTAATTTCATCGAGCTGCATTTTTGACATCCCAATTCCATTGTCTTTGATGGTAAAGCATAAATTTTCACCTTCCTTTTTGCCTGTTATTTGAATAAAAGTTGGAGTTGTTGAATTTTCCATGCCGCGAACAATAGCATTTTCGACAAACGGCTGCAGAATCAGTTTTGGTATGTAATGGTCTAATATATCTGGGTCAATTTCAATTGAATAGTGAAGCTTATTTTTATATCTTTTGCTCTGCAAAAAAAGATAATGTTCAATTAGTTCTTTCTCACCCTTTACCTGTATGAACTCACTTCCCCGATTCAAAGTAAGCCTAAAAAGCCTTGAAAGAGAATATATCATCTCGCTTACTTCACTATCATGGGATTTTTCAGCCTTCCAGAATATAGTATCCAAAGTATTATAAAGAAAATGAGGATTTATCTGAGCTTCAAGTGCTTTCAGCTCTGCTTCTTTTTTGTGAATCTCTAATTTTAATACCTTGTTTATGAGTTCATTTATTTTTTCCACCATGTTGTTGTATTCACAAACAAGTATTGCAATTTCATCACTTGCGTGTGGGTCGATATTTACCTGCTCACGAAAATCCCCCTGTCGTACCTTTTTCATAGAACTTACCAGCTTTTGGAGAGGTGCTGTGAGCATTGAAGAGAAATACATGGAGATTCCAAAAGCAAAGATTAAACAGAGTATAAGTATCCTAATAAATAGAAGTACAAACGAATTTTTAATAGCATTTATGGCATTTTCTAAAGAAACAATACTCACAAGCCGCCAGTTGGAGGTTGGGATGTAACTTGAGGTTATTAAGAGTTTTGATGAATTGGCGGTGATTATTTCATTTTCTCTACTTAAGATATTATCATTCAAAAGTTTTTGGGCAAATGTAGGTGTAAACTGTGGTGTTGTGCTTTGCAGAGAAATAATTCTATTGTTGCTGTCAGCTATAAAAAAGCAAGCTTCTTTTTCCTTTAAATCTTCTAAATAAATTTTTTCAATAGTTGGGATATTAATGCATATTATCAATATTCCTGCCGGTTCATATGTATTAAAATCCAACAAAAGCCTTGCCATAGCAATTTTAGGATAATTATTTTTTGCAATTAAAGTAAAAGGCAAGCTATTTAAGCTCAGCCACATAGGCGCGCCCTTGTTTTTAATAATTTGTTTAAAGAAATCTGTAGATTTTAGTTCATAAAAATCGGCAACTCCAGTGCTATTGTCATTTGAAAAGTAATATTTATCACCTTGAAAAGAATAAAGCATAATAAAGCTTATATAATCTTTGGAAGCAAGAAGGCTTGCCAGTGGTTCTAAAGAATATTTGGTAAAATCAGGTCGTGGATTTATAAAATTTTGAATTCTTTGATCTAAGAACAAAAAAGATGAAAGCTCATTTACATCTCTTTGAAGAAAATCAATGCTTGCAGCAATCCTTTTTGTGTCTCTTAAAAGCAGATTCCCAACCTCTTCTTTTAGCTGGTTTGTTGAAATGGTATATGAAAATAAAGCCAGCACCAAGGAGGTTACTACTATTATACTGTAAAAGAGAATGAGTATCTTGTATTTTATGCTGAGCCTTAAAAAGTGATTTTTGAGCTTTAAAAGCATTTTACCAAAACACCTTCTTTTGAAGCTCTCTTTTATTCTACAGGTCAAAGTATATTATACAACTTCATATATAAAATTCACAAGATATTCTTTTTTAGAAATGCATCTTGCTATCAATCTCATAATTTTAATAACAATTAATAACTTGCATGATCAAAATATCCATAAAAAATTCAAACCAAATTTAAAAATTGTCACCTTAAAATTGTGAAAGTATGCTGATATAATTTAACCAAGACAGAATCAATTCTAACATTTGATTTTGGGGCGCCCCAGAGAGGTTTTTAAAGTGAAATTAGGAAAAATGAAAAAAGGAGGAAGAAAATGATGTCAAAGAAAACCTTAAAAGTGGTTATCTCGGTTTTACTCGTAACATCAATAATTGTTAGCTTAGTTACCGGTATTCAAGGTACATCTGCAGCTTCTGCATCAACCAAAAAAACAGTAGAAATCAAATTCTTCTCCAATTTGCCAGATAGGACATCAAACCAGGGTAAGCTTGAACAAATGCTGATTGACAGTTACATGAAAGCAAATCCAAATGTCAAGATTAAGGTTGAGGCACTTCAGGATGAGCCTTACAAGCAGAAATTTAAAGTATATGTTGCAACAAATCAAATGCCAGACATCTTCATGGTATGGGGTCAGCCATCATTCTTCTTACCAGTCATGAAAGCAGGCTATGCAGCAGAGATAAAGCTTGACCAAATAAAAGGTTATGGGTTTAAGACGTCTTCTCTGAAAGATTTCATGTATAATGGAAAGCTTTATGCTCTTCCAAGAAATACAGACTTCATGGTACTTTACTACAACAAGGGCTTGTTCAACAAGTACAAAGTAAAAGTTCCAACAACATTTAATGAGCTTTTGAATGCCGCAAAAGTGTTCAGGAAAAATGGCATTGCTCCAATTGCAATAAACGGGAAAGATAAGTGGATACTGGCAATTCTGTATCAGGAGCTTGTTGTGAAAGAAGGCGGAGATCAGAAGCTTATCTATGATGCAATCTCCAAAAAGTCTGTTGCTAAGAACCAGGTTCTTTTGAAAGCAGCAAAAGACCTTGTAAATCTTGTGAATGTAGGCGGATTCCAAGATGCATTTGTTGCAGCAGACTACGGTGCGGCAAATAATCTATTTGCTCAGGAAAAGGCAGCAATGTATTATATGGGTTCATGGGAAGTAGGAATGGCTACAAATCCTAACTTCTCAGAATCATTCAAGAAGAATGTTGATGTAACATACTTCCCAACAATTACAGGTGGCAAGGGCAAAAAGACAGATATTTTAGCATGGCACGGTGGTGGCTATGCAGTTTCTGCAAGCTCAAAGGTTAAAAATGAGGCAATGAAACTTCTTCTTTACATGATGCATCCAACCAGATGGGCAAAGATTGGCTGGCAGCAAGGACTTGTTGTTCCAGGGCAAGCTTGGGATAAATTCATGACAGGAAAAGAGACAGTTCTTCAGAAAAAGCTTACACAAATATTTAGCAGCGCAACATCTGTAAGTGGTACAGTATGGCAGGACGCATTCACTCCAAACTTCAAGACAGAGGCAGAAACACTTTGCCAGATGCTTGTTGCAAAGGCTATTACCCCTGAAAAGTTCTTAGCAAAGATTGAAGAGCTTGCAAAGTTAGAGGTTAAGTAGTTCTAAAAATTAAATCACCTGCCCCCAAGATAGTAAAAAGAATGTCTTGGGAGCAGGAATTTTATTCACAAGGAGTGACAGGATTGCACAGGGTTTTGTCAGACAAAAGAACTATTTTGTTGCTGGTTTTGCCGGGACTATTGATATACACGTTTGCAATTCTTTTTCCAATTTTACTTAGCGTATATCTTGGAATGACAGACTGGTCGGGGATTGGTCGGCCAAATTTTATAGGTCTTGAAAACTTTAAAAAGATAATCTTTGCAGACACAACTTTTTGGAAGTCGCTCAGGAATGCTATACTTCTTGCTCTGGCATATGTATTTGTTCAGCACCCGATAGCCCTTGCGTTTGCCATATTCATTGATAAAGTTGGTGGCAGAGCAGAAAAAATTTTCAGAACAATATTCTTTATACCCTGCGTAATACCAGTTGTTGTAACATCGCGCATGTGGGTAAGTCTATATGACCCTCAATACGGGCTTATAAACAAGATACTTGACTTTTTGCGCTTGGGATTTTTGAAACAACAATGGCTGGGGGATACCAAAACAGCTTTAATATCAGTCATTATAATCTGTATGTGGCAGGGTTTTGGCTGGGCACTTCTGATTTACTACGCGGGACTAAAAGGCATACCAGAAGAACTTTACGAAGCGGCAAGGATTGATGGTGCAACAGGTGTGAAGCTTTATACTAAGATTACTGTGCCCCTGCTAAAACCTGTTATCAAGGTTAATTTTACAATAGCTATAATATATGCTTTAAAGCAGATGGAAACAGTTTATTTAACTACAAACGGTGGTCCCGGCGATGCAAGCCAGTTTTTGGCAAACTACTTGTATATCAGAGCGTTTAACTCATACCAGTATGGATACGCAAATGCAATTTCAGTGCTATTTGTTATAGCGTGTTTGGCTGTCAATATTCTTTTCCAAAAGATATTTAAACCAGAAAATTATGAGTTTTAACAAGACATGGGAGGTTTTGACGTGGCAAGAGAAAGTAGTTTCAACAAAAAAAGCAGGACTGTACTTATTGCTTTGCTGGGACTATTCTCAATTGGGCAGCTGTTTCCACTTGTTTGGCTGATTGACTTTTCGTTTTGTAAGAGTGGAGATGTGTATGGCGCAAATATTCTCAAAGTTCCCAATCCCCCACAATTTATAAATTATTATCTTGCATGGAGAGATGGAAAAATTCCGCAATATTTTATCAATAGTGTAATCGTAAATGTGGTATCAGTTTTACTTGTTGTTCTGTTTTCACTGATGATGGGGTATGCATTTGTAAGGATGGAGTGGAAGTGGAGCAACAAGGTATTAACATATGTTTTGCTGGGACTTATGATACCAATTCATGCAACACTTCTGCCAAACTTTGTTATTTTCAGACAGCTTAAGATGCTGGATTCATATTTTGCTCTAATAATTCCATACGTTGCATTTTCGCTGCCACAGGCAGTGTTCCTGATGACGGGGTTTATAGGAAGTATTCCACGAGCTTTAGAAGAGTCGGCAATCATAGATGGTTGCAGTATATTTAGAATACTGTTTCAGATTATTCTACCACTTTCAAAACCTGCTCTTGTAACTATAACCGTTACAACCTTTTTAAATACATGGAATGAATTTATTATGGCAGCAACGTACTTGACATCTGACAGGTTCAGAACCCTGCCATTTTCAGTCTACAACTTTGCAGGTCAATATGCATCTAACTATGCAGTTCAGTTTGCTGTAATGACAATAGTAGCTCTTCCATCATTGATTGTATATATTGCATTAAATGAACAGGTCACAAAGGGGGTTACCTTGGGTGCTGTGAAGGGGTAAAGGATTGAATTAAAAATTAACAATTATCAAGGGGGTTAGGAGTGGTATGCTCAAAAAGGTAGTGTCAATAATCACTGTGATTGCATTTGTGCTAAGTTTGTTTGTGAATGTATTTCCTCAAAATGTTTTAGCAGATGGAAACCAGCCCATTTATTTAGACCCTTCTAAACCTGTAGAAGAAAGAGTGGCCGACCTGTTAAGTAGGATGACACTGGATGAGAAAATAGGTCAGATGGTTCAAGCAGACATAAGTTATATTCAGCCAGAAGACATAAAGAATTACTATTTAGGCTCTGTTTTGAGCGGTGGTGGTGGATGGCCAAATCAAAACCCAGAGACCAACTCGATTTCTGACTGGAAGAGTATGATCACAAATTTGCAAAACCAAGCACTATCTACTCGTCTAAAAATTCCCATACTGTATGCAGTTGATGCTGTTCATGGACACAACAACGTAAAAGATGCTACCATCTTTCCGCACAATATAGGTTTAGGAGCAACAAGAGACCCAGATTTATTAAAACGCATCGGCCAAGCAGTTGCAAAAGAGGTCAAAGCAACTGGTGTTCACTGGACATTTGCTCCTTGTGTTGGTGTTCCTGAAGATGAAAGATGGGGAAGAACCTACGAGTGTTTTGGTGAAGATGTTAATTTAGTGGCTGAGCTTGCGACAGCATTTGTGAAAGGATTGCAAGGAGACCAAATTGATGACCTCAAAAATCCTGATAAAGTTATAGCAACTCTGAAACATTATATTGGAGAAGGTGCAACAGATAATGGCAAAAATAAGGGTGACGTGACAAGATATACCCAAGATGAAGTGTTACAGATGTTTTTGAAACCATATGAAGATGCAATCAGAGCTGGTGCAAGAGCAGTTATGCTTTCTTACAACAGTATACAAGGCGTCAAATGTCATGGAAACAAGACAATAATTGATAAACTAAAAATTGATTTAAACTTTGATGGGATTGTTATAACAGATTGGAATGGAATAGATGATTTGCCTGGTTCAACTTACAATGATAAGATTAAAATTGCTGTCAATGCTGGTGTTGACATGTTTATGGTTCCAGATAAATGGAAAACATTTATAACAGGATTAAAAACACTTGTGCAAAATGGAGAAGTAAGTATCGATAGAATAAACGATGCGGTATCAAGAATATTGAGGGTCAAATTTCAAAGTGGATTATTTGAACATCCATATCCTGACGAGAGCTTGGCACAGTCATTTGGTTCACCTGAACACAGGGAACTTGCAAGAGAAGCTGTGAGAAAATCATTGGTCTTGTTAAAGAATAAAAACAAAATAGTTAAG
>NZ_APGP01000076.1:0-51599 GCF_000404025.1 Caldicellulosiruptor sp. F32 | reverse complement strand
TTTCAATTGGTGTATATTTGCAAACATAAGCTATCATAAAAGTAAGCCCCCTACTTGATGCTTTCGAAAAATGCTTCAAGACGAGTTTTTATCTGACCATGATTGTTATTTTTCTTATTGACACAATCAACGTCTATAAAGGTAAACGGAATATCAAGCTTTTTAAACTCCTCTTTAAACAGCATGCTGCATCCTATCGACTGCTTGCAACCCATCTGACAGACCTGAATTACAGCATCGGGTGAGGTTAAAGAAATTAGCTTCTTTATGTGTTCAATTCTTTTCTCAAAATCACTATTGTACGGATTTTTCAAAAGCTTTATAGAAAGCGCTTCAATTGGGTCGCCTGTCGGCAACTTTTCTAAAAAATCATAGTTCAAATCCATACCAATGATAGTCAAATCCTTGTTAAAATTAAAAAGATTTTTAAAATTCTCCTCAAACATAGGAAGAGTATGTATAAAAAACACTCCCTTTTTATCTCTCGCTTTTGCATTTCTCAAGTCCTCTACAAGCATCTTGTAAAACTTCAGCGTTTCTTCCTTGCCAATAAATGTATGAGATGTATAAAGCATAAACATCTCAAATGTTAGGGTGGTAGGTATCTGCTTTTTCCCAAGAAGTTCTAAACACTCTTTCATTTGGCTTCTTACTTGGTTTTCTATTTGGATTATCCTCGACAATCTATGTAAATCAAGCTTGGACCCTGTTTCTTTTTCAACAAAGCTAACCAACTCTTTTAGCTGCAGTTTCAAATAATCTTTTGCCTCTTTAGAGTATTCTCTTGGAACGTCTAAAAAGAAAAATGGAATTTTTAAGTTTTCCGAAATTAATCTAAACGTGTTTAAATTTGCATCACAAATACTTGATGTTGCAACCAAGAATTTTGGCTTTTTTAAAAGGTTTGAAAGTACAGCACCAATAAACACCTTGTGAAAGCTACAAAAGCTCTCGCTTATACCAAAACTCTCTGCCCTTAAAATTAGCTCATCTTCAAGTCCAAGCCCAGACATAAAAGCAGATATTGCTTCAACAAAGATTGGATCCAGATTAAATGCAAGCAAAATTTCAGCTGGTGCAAATAGGTTAACCCAAACACATCTTTTACTTGTCATTCCTTTATATGTCCAGTCAAATGTAATTTGATGTAAATATCTTAGCGATTTTGGCAACCTTTTATCAGGAAAAAACTTTACATAGTTTTTGCCAATGAAGATGCCAAGTTTAATAAGATTATAAGCATTTTTGTTTTTCTTAAGAAAGTTGTTAATAACGGTGCTGTAGATATTTAAATAATTCATTTTGATCATCCTATTCTTCAAAAATCACTTTCATTTATCTTCTTGTCAACTCTAAAGTTTGTTTATGTGATAAAACTACTTCTTTGAAAGATGCCAAAAGTAAGAATAGCAATTGCAGTATACTTCGAAAGTTTATCTTGCCTTGCAGGATGCTTAAGATGATGATGAAAAAGGCTGTATTTAATCTATTTCAAGAACCAAAATCTCTTTTCCTGTCTCTAAGTCTATTATCTGAACTTTCTCATCATCAATAATTCCTATTGAATTAATCTTGTCCTCTCGTTTGCTAAGTGATGTGGAACCCGGATTAATAAGCACACAGTTGCCAATTCTTTTTAACAGCGGAATGTGGGTATGCCCTATTATGAAAAAGTCTAACTTATATTTCTGAGCCAATTTACTAATCTCCTCATCCGAAATATCATGCCCATGTTGGACCATAAATCTCTTACCATTTACTACAGAAAAAACATACGGAGTTAGTATAGGTATATCAAGCATCATTTGATCCACAAAAGCATCGCAGTTACCCTGTGCAACAACTAAAGGAATAGGACAAGTATTTAACGCATTAGAAAGCTCCTTTAGATTATACCCTTCAGGAATTGGATTGCGCGGACCATGGTACAACACATCACCTGCATGAAATATAACCTCGGTATCTTTTAAAAACCTCCAGGCCTTTTCCCAGGATTTATAATCGCCATGAGTATCACTTATAACACCAATTTTCAATTTCATTTTTCCTCCTTTGTTAAAAAATTAACGTTGCATTTTTTAGATTACCTTTCTAAAGCCTCTTGCTACTTATTCCTTACTATTGGCAATAACCTGTTTGCGCCCACTCTTTTTAAGTCTAAGATTTTTAGAGACCCTATAATTTTTATTATACACCACTGCAATAGTTTTGAACTGACTATTTTTTGTCTTGTACCTGTTTCAACTGTCTTCTCAAAGCAACCTGCTTTTTGAAAATTTGTCTAAATAACTTATCTCTTGTTGCCTCTCCAATATTAGCAAATGTATATCTATAGTACGAATATTCATGAGAAGCAGGGTAACTATAAGTAATCCTTCCATTTAAAATCAGTATTTCTCCATCTTCAAATTGTAGTACTAATTTGTAGTAATTCTTCGCGTCAAAAGCATACGCATTTTCGCATACAAATAACACATAATCACCAGAAAGTCTTTTGACCTTAACTGTGATACTTTTCTCATCCTGTGTAATTAAATGTGCTTCTAAGTCCCATAATATTGATACAAAACGTTTTCTCTCAAGAAGTCTAATATTGGAAACAAGATAAGTATTTTCATCCACTGGAAATACATCAACTTCATACTCATATATTGAATTTAGTACTTCCACCACCAAAGAAGCTGAAAGCAAGTTCCACAAATCCTTTGTGTCTTTGACAGCATTAGTAGATTTAAAATAACTTTGATCTTCTTTAAAGTAAAAATATCCATCAAAATTGAATACATCTTCGTAAGTACGTAATGAAAGATTTGCAGGCAAAATTTTTTCACCAGTTGCTTTTAATATGTCCATAGGCAATACAATCCTTTCGTCAATTACTTGCAGTGCTGCTTCTACAACTTCTGGATCAAAGTCTTTTCTGCTACATCTTTTGAGTTCTGCAATTATTTTGTCAACAGAAACATTTTGTTTATAGCTCCTTGGAGAATACAAAACATCTATTACGTCTGCAACTTTAATAATTCTACTTGGAAAAGGAATATCATTACCTTTCAAGCCAGAAGGGTAACCGCTTCCGTCATACATTTCATGATGATGTTTCACCCATAAAGGAATATCAGGGTAAACATCACCAAATAGTTCCTTTGTAATTATATATCCATACTCAGCGTGTTTTTTAATTTCTTTATACTCATCTTCTGTCAACGGTCCTTTTTTATTTACTATACTACTTCTTACCCTTATCTTTCCAATATCATGCAACAAGGCTGCATAATGAAGTTTTTCAAACTCATCTTGTGGAAAATTCAGTTTTTTGGCTATTTCAATAGTCCAGAACGCTACATTGAAACCGTGTAACCTGATAGATGGTTGATTAAATTTTACACTATCTTCAAGCACCATAAGAAGTTTTGAAATTCTTTCAATATCTGTTAATTGACAATATTTTAGAAGTGCATAAGAGTATACCTCAAATAGATTGAATGTAGTAAAAAATGAAGAGAGTATATTAGAAACTTCTTCAGTTTTATTTGCAAACCCAAAGTATACATAAACAATAACATCTTTTGGACTCTCTACTTTTATTGGAATACATATTTCTTCCACAAAACTTTTATTTATTGGAACAATAGGGTCATCACTTTCAACAACATGATATACAGGTTTTAAGTTGTTGTAGGCAACATGAATAACATTGTTCTCCTGCAAATATGAAAGCTGAAAGTCACCAGTTTTACAAAATTTGTAAGCTTCGTATATTTTTTTATTAGCATCAATCACACCAATATTCAGATAATCTATATTAAATTTTGTTTGGAAATCTGAAAGAGCTTTTAGTAATCCTAAATTTACCGGAGTATCGTTCAAAAATGTAAACATTGTAGCCTCTCACCCAGTGTTATCATAAATTTATCATTGAAAGAGTTTTTTAGTTTTGGATAAAAACTATTTGTTTTAAAATAATTAAAGTAACACAACAGCTTTCTATACAGCTAAACAGCAGCGGTTTTTCCCTTTCTTTTTTGCCTGATATAGTGTTTGATCTGCCCTTTCCAATAAGGACTCGACTGAGTCACCGCTTTTTGCTAATGTTATTCCCAAGCTTGCAGTCACTTTCCTATGAGGAAAAGGATATTTTAAATAGCCCTTCGAATTCTCTCTGCAACTGCAATTGCACCTTCTTCATCTGTCCCAGGAAGAATAATCACAAACTCCTCACCACCAAAGCGCCCCGCAATATCTACAGTCCTTATAGAATTCTTTATTATCTCTGCTGTTTTTTGTACCATAACATCGCAAGCCACATGACCAAAGGTGTCGTTGTACGCTTTAAAGTCATCAATGTCAAGGAAAATAACTGCCAAAGGAAGTCTGTATCTAACTGCCCTTTCAAGTTCACTAATCTATATGTTTCGAATGGTCCGTTTATTAAAGAAACCTGTCAAAAAATCTGTTTCAGCTTCTTTCTCTAAGCGGCTTACAATCTTTGCATTAGCCAAGGCTATTGCAGCAAAGTTTATATATATCTGGAGATTTCTGTTGTCATTTTCATCTATTGAGTCAGGTGAAAACATTATGCCCAAGAAGCCTACAGCACCAATAGAGGTCCACAGAGGATAAATCATAATTTTGTTTTCAATATTAATTTCTAATTCAGTAAAACCATCTAAGGCTTTTAATTCATCAATGTGTAAAAGTGATGGTTCTACCGTTGAAAAAATTTTCTCAATCACTGGATGAACCATCGACCACTCCTTCCAACCAAAAGTTGTCCATACTCGCCTTTAGCTTGTGCTATCTTGACTTTGTCGCCCTCTCGTAGACCAATAAACCCCAGTTCAATCTTGTATATTATTATTAAGGAGTTTATTATGAGTTCTTAAACCTTGTCGAGCTCTACAGTGGAAATCATCAGCCGACTAATCTCATAAATACAATTTAGTTCAAGCCTACGCAGCCCTAAAAGGTTCTTTTCAAGAACAGCCTTTAAAACTTCATTTATCGTTTGGTAAATACTATTGGCTTTGGCAACAAAAGCGTTCTCTTCTTCCATATTCGCTCCAGCCAGGTTCCCATTTGGTGTAACAATAAGGAAACCTATCTTTTGAGCATATGTTTCCAATCGATAGGCACAGAGTCTAACTCCATAAGCACAGGTAAATATGCCTTCGTCTTCTATGGAATTCAGTACATCTTTGTAAAAATGAATACACTTTTCGTTACAGACCTTATTCCCTTCGTTTACATCTTTGCATACTTCAACTTGTTGGCTGAATTTAGAAAAAGGATTGGCATTTGCATCAAATATATAAATGTTGGTGTTTGTTGCTTTAGCAAGAGTATCCTGAAAATCCTGCCAATATTTTAATGAAACACTTAGTAAAAGATTTGTTGGCATATATCAGCACCTCATTTCAACATATTTGCCTTATCTAATTTTTCAAGAATGCTTATTCAGTTTGGTGTAATTTCATATTCTCTGAGGTCGCGGCTGTGATTAATTCCACGTGCTTTGAGGATTCCAAGAGCTTTTTTGATATTTGACTCACTTTCGACGTATCTTAGCCCAATTATGTTATCTGCGATAAATGATATTTGAGCTTTAGTAATTACTAATGGCGAAAACAGGTCCTCGTTAAGTACAGTAAATATTGTAGTAATATGCCTCCTTTTGAGTTCCTGTGCTATTGCCCAAAGGTAATCTTTATACTTCTGGATATCAGATACACTGCTTTCAAAAGAAGATATGCTATCAATCACAAACCTCTCAACTCTATCTTTTTCTATCATATCCATTATTTTAAAAGCATGCTTATCTACACCAAGTTCAATTGGAGAAATGAACCTGATATCCAAAAGACCATCTTTCAAATATCTATCCATTTCCCATCCCGAGAAAATGGGCATTACTCTTAAGCTAAGCAAGAGGTTCCTCAAAAGAAAGCAATAATCCCTTCTCGCCTATCTCAGCCCCCTCAAGTAAGAATTTAAGAGCAAGCGTGGTCTTGCCTGTATCAGTCCCACCTGAGATGATAGTAATAGTTCCTTCTGGTAGGCCACCATTTAGCATCTCGTCCAAATCTCTGATTCCAAATCCTTTTTTCTCCGCTTTGACTTCATACTGAAGCTCTTCTCCAGCCGGTTTTATTCTGGGATACACTTTTATCCCTGCAGGAGTAATCTCAAACAAATGCTCGCCCTGTTCAAAAGAAGTCCCCCTCATCTTTAAGATACGCAAATATCTTTTCTGGAACTTCTTTTCCTCCTGTCCATAAAGATGAAAAATCTCATCCGCAATTGCAAATTCACTCAAGACAGTTAATTCTTTTTCTTCATACTCACCTATAAGAAACACAGTAACTTCCCATATTGACAATGCAGCAGCCAGATCAAAAACAAAAGCCTTAAAAGTCTTTTCGTCAGGGAATATGTCCCTTATAGCTTTAAAGCTGTCAATCACAATTATGTTAGGCTTGTACTTTTTTACCATGTCAGTCAAGTACCCTAAAATCTTACTAGGTCCTTGTTTGCGCACAACTTCTCCAAGGTCTGCATAAATAAACTTGTCGCCAAGTAAATTGTCAGAAAAAACTCAAATTCTTGTAAATGTCTTACCATCTTAAATTGTGATTCTGAAATAGTTGTCAAGTATAAACTCTTAAGTCCATTTCTTGCACTGTTAAACACTATATTTTGAACAAATATTGTTTTTCCACTGCCTGGCGCACCAGAAACAATGTTAAACGAATACAACGGTATGCCTCCATCAAGAATACGGTCAAGATTTTTAATACCCCGTTTTCAATCTTTCCATCTTCTTTGCCCTTCCTTGAATCAAAACACACCTCATTCATTTCCTGGCGTAGTATTTCCATGAGCTTACCTGCATTTTCACTACCGATCAACCTACTCAGAATCTCAACGTAACTTGTGATAAACTGCCTAAACATTCCGTCTACAGGATATTCTGGGTTTTTCTTTAAAACTGTTAATATCTCTTTACATGATATTTCATTTTCATCAAAGTAAAGTAATTCTATTTCCTTGTATTCTGCTGAAAGTTCCCATACAACTCTTTCTAATAAAAACTGGACAGAAGTTCTGCCAAGATACTTCTCAGATGCAGTCCACATTTCAATTAACAATTTTTCATATTGTTTGATTTTCTCTTCGACCACATCATACATAACTGCTCCTCCCACCTTAACAAAAGCTTAATAAATCATGACTCCATTGAGCCTTAGAATATATATAGGATACTAATCTACCTGGTAATCCCCAATACAAAGTAGAACCAATAATTAAAGACAATTCTAAAATTGAAGTAAAAACTTTAGGTTAAATCTTTATAAAAAACAATAAAGCTATTGTGAAAAAAACAAATAAAATAAATGAAATCTAACATAAAAAAATTAGCCTTCCACATTGATGGTTAAACGATATTAAAAATTTTTTGTATAAAACAAAAAGCACCTGGCATTAATCTTTACCAGCTGCCTTTTTTTCAAGTCAAATATTGCCTTGAATAGCTTGCATTTGTGCATTTAAGGCTAACAACAAAGCACATAATTATTACTTTTCAAATGTTTGCAGCATGTAGAAAACAAAAACCTCCTTGCCTTCTTTTTCTGCCCTTCACATTTGCCAGAAGGTTAGTTTTTCCATTAAATTCCATATAATGTTTTTTTTTTTTGCCAGGTTTTATTATATGATTATATAATTTCTTTCACCAAACTTCAGGGACCTTTTAAAACAATCTTCAATTTGTAACCCGACTAACAATAAACTCCAAGAAACCAAAAGTACAAAAACAGGATGTGATAAATACTTTTTGCAGAGATATTTTGAAAAGTCGTTTGGGGAAAGGAAATTTATTTTCTAAGCGTCATGCCATATTTTGGAATAATCAAAGCAGATAGTAAGACTGATTTTTATCTACTGAGGATATGCAGAAACATGAGGAGCAATCATAAATAATAGCAATATTCATGTATGTAGAACAGGTGAGAAGAACTTTTTTAAATCATAGCCCTTCCCTTTTTGTATTTTTCTATTTTTATTTACTTTTCAATCTTAGCGTACATAAGGTAGTTAAAACCAAGTGGAGACATGTAGTAATTTTTTACATAATCTCTTAGTAAATACGCCTTTGAATAGAAATAAATTGGTATAATAACACTTTCGTCCATCAAAATTTTCTCTGCTTGCATTAAATATTTCATTCTTTCTTTTGGATTTACCGTTTTTTTGGCTTTATCAATCAATGCATCGTATTTCTTATGACTCCAGTTTGTATCGTTAATATCACTATAGGATATTTGCTGCATCTTAGGCAGTATTTTTTGCAGGATCCAAATATCTTGGCTCAGCACTATTGATATAGGTTAAAACCTGCTTTGCTCCAGCTACTGTTGATTTGTAATAAGAACTAATTAGTAAGCCTGCTACTAAGAATATAATAAGAATAAGTACAGCAACTAAACGCTTCTTCATAAAAATTTCTCTTTTGGTAAAATTTTTATATATTTTTACGTAGCAGTACCACTTTCACTTACTCATCAAGTGGCAAGCTACGCAATGGCAGGCTCTAAAATCTCCCATTTTTGAATCAACTGCATCTTATATGTGCATTTCAAAGCATTTTATCTCACTCCACTTGCGTAATTTGCCAATATTCTGTGTAAATTACAAATTACGCTTTTCAACCAATTTTAGTGGCTGTAAATATCGTCACTTACAGTTTGTTCATTAGATTGAGGAAACGAGTTTTGTATATCATTGGTTTGTGTTCCTGCTGCTGAATTATTCTTTATCGTCTGTGGTTCAGTAATTTCATTTGAAGCTTTACTATTCAACTTGGCTTGTTGAGAAGGTGCAGTGTTGGACTGTTTTATAGCCTCTCCGTTTTTAAATTGCTGGAGAATTGACTGAGTGCCATTCTGTCCTGATGAATTTTGAACTTTTGCTTGGGAAGGTTCTTGCTGGGTTATCTTACTATTCAGGTCCTCCTTTGAATTTGAGTTTATACTGCCAGCAGAAGGTGCAGTAACATTTAAAATTTGTGTACCAGAATTTGAAGGAGAGGTATTAACATTTTGTTTATATGTTCTGGAACTACTTTTATACACATACCCTTTATACCCCACATATGGCTTTGTAAAGTAATGTTTTATTCCTCTTTCACTCACAATCTTATCCATAATTCCTTTAAAAATCTTCACCGCAGGATTTGTTCCATCAAGATAGTCCAAAGGCCTTGGCTCATCTTCTCCTACCCACACACCTAAAACATAATCTGGTGTATAGCCTACAAACCATCTGTCTTTGTTATCATCAGTTGTACCTGTCTTGCCAGCAACTGGATAATTAAAACTTGTACCAATTGTTATACCCGTTTTTACTACACTTTGCAACATATCAGTCAAAAGTTGTGCATTTTTTTCTTCCATCACTCTTTTGCGCTCATAACTATACTCATTAATAGTATTGCCGTATCTATCTTCTATTTTTGTTATAAAATGTGGTTTTATATACACTCCTCCATTTGCAACTGCTGCAAACGCAGCTGTCAGCTCAATTGGTTTTACTCCATAGGTAAAACCACCAATTGCAATGGACAAGTTATTTTTGTCTTCCTCTGTCAAAGTAGTAAATCCAAATTTTTGGAGATTTTCATAAACATTTTGAACACCCAACTTGTATGCAAGCTTTACTGCTGGTACATTGGCCGACCATACAAGAGCCTGTCTTAGGGTCATATAACCTTTGTAGCTACTATAGCCAGTTTTATTTGCATACCAGTTTTTAGGTGCATATCCTCCAATAGAAAAAGGTGCATCTAATATAACACTCCATGGACCATAGCCCCTTTCTAAAGCTAAGGCATAAACAGCAATAGGTTTTATTGCAGAGCCTGGCTGGCGTACAGACATGGTAGCTCTGTTAAAAAGTCGAACCGCATTCATATTCCCTCTTCCGCCCATTATACCTTTTACAGCCCCTGTTCTAAAATCAATCAGCACAGCTGCTGCTTGCGGTTGTGGAACCCCATTTTTGTCATAATACCTCACTGTTGGCATATAATTTGAATCTGAAAAAACCTCTTCCATCACACTTTGAATACTACTGTCCAATGTTGTGTAAATTTTAAGTCCTCCGCCATAGACCAAGTCCTCTGCCTCTTCTTGTGTAATTCCCCTTTGCATTTGAAGTATTCTAATCGCCTCATCTATAACCGAATCCACAAAATAAGGATGTTTGTACGGCAGCAAGTTTCTGTTGCTATTTTTTGCATATACAAGCTTTTGGTTAATTGCTTGATAATACTCTTCTTCGGTGATATACCCCAGCTCTAACATCTTCTTTAGTACAAGCTGTTGTCTTTTTTTCGCATGATCAGGGAACTTAAATGGATTGTAGTAAGAAGGATTTTTCGTTATCCCTGCAATTAGCGCACATTCAGCCAAGGACAGTTTTGAGACATCTTTGCCAAAGTAAGTGTATGCAGCAGCTTGAACCCCATAAGCACCATTTCCAAGGTTTATTGTATTTAAATACTCTTCCAAAATCTGCTGTTTTGTAAGTCTCTTTTCCAGCTGAATTGCTAAATATTGCTCTTGTATCTT
This sequence comes from Caldicellulosiruptor sp. F32, assembly GCF_000404025.1. Lineage (NCBI taxonomy): Bacteria > Bacillati > Bacillota > Caldicellulosiruptorales > Caldicellulosiruptoraceae > Caldicellulosiruptor > Caldicellulosiruptor sp. F32. The sequence goes on along the minus strand of NZ_APGP01000076.1, from coordinate 40,971 downwards.
TCTCTTAAATGACTTTTCAAACATCAAAAGCTTGTTTCTCACAAGTTGTTGTGTTATTGTGCTTGCACCTTCAGATAAGCTTCTTCTTTGAAGATTATGAATAAAAGCTCCGATAATTCTTTTTATATCAATTCCATTGTGATACCAAAATCTTTCATCCTCAATTGCAATAAAAGCATTTATGAGGTCTTTAGGAATTTGATTATATGAAACTCTAATACCACTTTGTCCCCTGTTTAAAGTAGCTACCTCTCTGCCCATTTCATCAAATATTATTGTAGTGTTATTTATTGTATCTTGTACAATCTCATCCAAAGTTCCAGGGGGAATGGCTTTAATATAAGCTGCAATTGTTCCACCCAAAGCTCCTATAGAGAATACTGTGAGTGCTGCTAAGGTAAGCGCCAAAGATTTGAAAAAAGTTTGTAGAGGTCTTTTTTGCCCTTTCACCCTGCCTTCCCCCTCTCAGTGCAAAGCCACAAGTTGTTATCAATTTTTCTATTGAAAAATTTTAAGATGAGTATCTCAAAATTTCAATCCATAGTTTGAAACAATATAGATTTTATAACTAATTCTGGCATCTAAGTCTTTTACATAAATTTTAAAAACGGCTTGAAAATTTCACTTTCTTAAGGTAGAATATAATACACAATTAAATACTGCTACCTCCTTTTGGTTATGTTAAAAGGGAGTAGCACCGCAAAAGCCTTATCCTCAACATTCGCGAGAAGGTTTTTTCGCCTTCTCTGGGGATAAGGGCCCAAAAAAGGGCGTGCGAGACTTTTAACATGTGATAATTTGCATCACATGTTAAAAGTCTTTTTTATTTGCCTTCTAAAAAGATGATTTTAAAACCAAAATAGTTTTTGATGGGGAACTTCTAAAAACTAAAGACTCTATAAAATACTCATGAGGAGGGGGAATTCAAACTTGAACCAAAACATCTCTAATTTTCACTCAAAGGACATAGAAACAATTTTGGAAAACCTCAAAACCACTCTAAATGGACTTTCATCCGAAGAAGCTGAACAAAGGCTTAAAGTGTACGGAAAAAATATAATTGAAGAAGGAAAAAAGAAATCATTATTTGTTCTTTTCTTGGAGCAATTCAAAAACGTGATGGTACTTGTACTCATTGCTGCTGCAGTCATATCAATCCTTCTTGGCGAGGCAGCAGATGCTGTAATTATTGTAGCCGTCCTGCTTATCAACGCAGTCTTTGGAGTCGCGCAAGAGCTGAAAGCTGAAAAAGCAATAGATGCGCTAAAAAAACTTAATATGCCTTATGCCAAAGTCTACAGAGATGGACATTTGATGCAAATCAGAACCGATGAAATAGTAGTTGGAGATATAATTGAGATTGAAGCGGGGGATATTGTCCCTGCAGATTTAAGACTCATCGAAGGTGTTAATCTTAAAATTGATGAGTCAGCTTTAACTGGAGAATCTGTTCCTGTTGAAAAAGAGGCAAACAATGTTCTTGACGAGTCAACTCCTCTTGCAGAAAGGACTAATATGGCTTTCATGGGAACTATTGTAACATATGGTCGAGGAAAAGGTGTGGTTGTTGCAACAGGAATGAAAACAGAGATAGGCAAAATTGCAAACTTTGTGAATATCCAGTCTACAATTGACACCAAAACTCCTCTTCATGAGAAGTTAGAAGAAATTGGCAAATATCTCACATTTGGAATACTCGCAATTGCCTTTATTGTTTTTGTGACAGGACTTCTTTACGGTCGAGAGACGTTTGAAATGTTTTTAACAGCTGTGTCATTGGCTGTTGCTGCAATTCCTGAAGGTCTTCCTGCTGTGGTAACAATTGTCCTTGCAATTGGTGTTCAAAAAATGGCAAAACGAAATGCTATCATAAGAAGACTGTCTTCGATTGAAACCTTAGGAAGAGTAGAAGTTATTTGTTCTGATAAAACAGGGACACTTACTCAAAATAAGATGAATGTTGTAAAAATTTATTGCAATGATAACCTTGTTGAGAACTTTGAACATGAAGATAATACAACAAAGACTTTGCTTCACATAATGGCACTTTGCAATGATGTAAAGGTAGACTTGATTAATAAACATCCTCATTTTATTGGTGACCCGACTGAAATTGCTTTGGTAAAATTCGCCTTTGAAAAAGGCTTTAACAAGAATGCAATTGAGAAGGTATTAAAGCGAGTTTACGAAATACCTTTTGACTCTGTCAGAAAGATGATGACAACTGTGCATGAAATTAGAAATGATGAGAAACTTTTTGTGTTTTCTAAAGGTGCTGTAGATGTAATAATTAACAAATGCAAGTTTGCAATGGTAAATGATGAAATATTACCTCTTGACGAAAATATGCATTATAGGATCTTGCAGGCAAACAAAGAAATGTCCTCCAATGCCCTTAGAGTTTTAGCTTTTGCATACAAAGAAATTGATAGAACTCAATTAGAGGACAAAAATGCTATTGAAGACAATCTCATCTTCATAGGACTTGTTGGAATGATAGACCCACCACGCCCAGAAGCCTACAATGCAGTTGAGGTATGCTATCAAGCAGGTATCACACCTGTGATGATAACAGGAGACCACAAAGACACAGCTGTAGCAATCGCAAAAGAATTGAAGATAATTGATACAGACAACGACGAACTTTCGCAGGTTCTGACAGGCAGTGAAATTGAAAAATTAGATGATCAGCAATTAAGGGAAAAAGTAAAAGAGGTAAAAGTTTACGCAAGAGTGTCTCCAGAGCACAAATTAAGAATTGTCAAAGCGTGGAAAAGTCATGGTAAAATAGTCGCTATGACAGGTGATGGAGTGAACGATGCACCCGCTTTGAAAGCAGCTGATATTGGAATTGGCATGGGAATAACAGGAACAGATGTAACAAAGAATGTTTCTGATGTTATCTTAGCAGATGATAACTTTGCAACAATTGTTGCAGCTGTTGAAGAAGGAAGAAAGATTTATGACAACATACGAAAGACCATTCAATTTTTGCTTTCGTCAAATATTGGAGAAGTTGTAACACTGTTCTTTGCAACACTTTTAAACTGGGTAGTATTATACCCAATTCATATTCTCTGGGTAAACCTTGTGACTGACACTTTCCCAGCTTTAGCACTCGGTATGGAAAAAGCAGAAAGTGATGTAATGAAAAGAAAGCCGAAGAAAACTCAAGAAAATATATTTGCTGGTGGGCTTGGCTTTTCAATTCTGTATCAAGGTTTTTTAAAAGGCTTGATAACATTGCTAGTATTCTCTATTGGAAACAAATTATATGGTCACAACACTGCCATCACCATGACCTTCATGCTACTGAGCCTCATACAACTTACTCATGCATACAATGTGCGTTCAAACATCAATTCGCTATTTAAAATGGGAGTATTTTCTAACAAATACCTAAACCTTGCTTTTATAGCTTCATTCTTGCTTCAGGTTGTAGTGCTAATAGTTCCACCGCTTAGAGAATTATTCAAACTGACCTCTTTAAACTTTGAGCAGTGGACAATCATAATTTTAGCGTCACTTTCTATAATTCCTATTGTGGAAGTAGTAAAATACTTTACACGTCACTTTCATAAAGAATAAGCTCAAAATATACTTCTGAAAAATTTAGCATTTGCTTTCACTTGACACTTTTTGTATCAAAGTAGTATTCTTATTAAAGTATTAACTTGAAGCATTAACAATAGAAAGGGATGACTAAGGTGGTAATACCATATGTTATAAAGCTGATTTTCTCTTTGTTTATAATACTTTTTGGTTGCACTTTTTTCACAAATGCAGTTGAGTGGTTTGGCAAAAGAATGAACTTAGGACAAGGGGCAGTTGGAAGTATCCTGGCAGCGGTTGGAACTGCCCTTCCTGAGACCATAATACCTATTATTGCAATTCTGTTTGCCAAAGGAGAAAGTTCACATGATGTTGGTATTGGAGCAATTGCCGGCGCCCCTTTTATGCTTGGTACTTTGGCCTTTTTCATAACTGGACTTGCTGTAATAGTCTACACTCTTTTTAGAAAAAGAACATTGAAGATGAATGTTGACTTGAGTGTATTTGAGCGTGACCTTACTTATTTTCTCATTGTATATGGAATTGCAGTTTTGACAACATTTATTCACAATCATAAAGTTATAAGAAAAATAATTGCAATTGGATTGTTTGTAGCTTATCTTATATATGTAAAAAAGACACTTGCAGATGAGAGTGAAGACACTGAAAGAGAAGAATTAGAAGAACTTTATTTTACAAGGTTTTTAAAACTTCCAAACAACCTTTTGTGGATACTTTCTCAGCTTCTTCTTTCACTGGTACTTATCATCTATGGTGCGCATTTGTTTGTTGAGTATGTTCAGAAAGTTGCGATGATGATTGGTGTACCTGCACTAATACTTTCTATAATCATTACACCTATTGCAACAGAGCTACCTGAAAAACTAAACTCTATTATCTGGATTGGAAAGAAAAAAGACACTCTTGCACTCGGAAATATCACAGGTGCAATGGTATTTCAATCCTCTGTTCCAGTTGTATTTGGAATAATATTCACACCATGGAATTTAAAAGGTATAACAATGGTTTCAGCTATCTTAGCATTTATGTCCGCACTTCTAAATCTTATATGGGTTAAGATTAAAAAATCTGTAAACCCATTTGCACTTTTGTTTGGTGGGGTTTTATACTTGATCTTCTTAGGATATATCTTTTTATAATCCTTTGAATAGATTTTTCCAACTAAATGAGTTATAATTATAGTCAAGTCGTATTTTAACTTTCGTGAGGAGATAAAAATGAGTGATAGAGAAATCTTAGAGCTTATCTTACAAAAGGTTGAAACCTTAGACCAAAAGATTGACAGGCTTGAGGCAAGGCTTGACAGACTTGAAGCGAAAGTCGAAAGCCTTGAAAAGAAAGTTGAAAGCCTTGAAAAGAGAGTCGAAAGTCTTGAAAAAAGAGTCGAAAGCCTTGAAAGGAGAGTTGAAAACCTTGAAAAGAGAGTTGATAGTCTCGAAAAGAGAGTTGAAAAATTAGAACTTCAAGTTGCAGAAAATACTCAAATCTTAAAAGCATTAGAACATTTAGCACAGGTAAACAAAGCTGAACACGACAACTTTACTCACCAGCTTGCAAGGATGGAAGGTTTGTTAAATTCTGTAATTTCAAATAACAGTAAAGAACACCAAGCTCTATTTAAACAAACTGAAGAGAATACTCAAAAAATTGTAAAACTCGAAAAGGATATGACAATTATTGAATCTGTATGTGGGAAGAATATGCAAGACATCGCATTTTTAAAGGGTGTGAAAATTTAGAAGATACATAAATCTTAAAGCAATAAAGGCTCTCTGCAGAGAAGCGGAGAGTCTTTTTTGTTGAAAAACTTATATTTGTTCACTCAGATATTCTGAACAAGCCAAATGATTCTCCCCTGTGATTTGAATAGCTTTTACAAATGACCAGTCAAAATGCACATCTCATCTTTGGAATCGTGGTAAATTGCTGCTTTCTCATTGTTCAAGCGTGCACAGCAGCCTGTGATAAGCAAGAATCTTATTAAAGCTTGTATGTGATAGCTAAAAGGAGATATTCAAACGAAACTGAGCAAAAAATAATTTAACAAATTGTTCACACATTATGTTATAGTTTATACTATAATTAAAATTGTACAACTATATACATTGTCAATCTGAGGAGGGATATTTTTGATAAAGGTTGAACACTTAACCAAAAAGTATGGTCAGCACTATGCAATTCACGACATCTCATTTGAAGTGCAAAAGGGGGAAATTGTTGGTTTTCTGGGTCCAAACGGTGCTGGAAAATCTACCACCATGAATATCATAACAGGGTATTTATCGCCTACAGAAGGAACAGCCTACGTTGACGGATTCGACATCTTAGAAGAGCCCGAAGAAGTGAAAAAAAGAATTGGATACCTGCCTGAAAACCCACCGCTTTATATGGACATGACTGTGCAAGAATACCTTGATTTTGTGAGCGACATTAAAAAGGTAGACAAAAAAGAGAAAAAAAGAAGCATGGACAAGATAATGGAAACTGTTGGCATTGCCCATGTGAGAAACAGGCTCATAAAAAATCTTTCAAAAGGTTACAAGCAAAGAGTTGGACTTGCCCAGGCTTTAATTGGCAACCCTCCTGTTTTGATTTTGGACGAGCCAACAATCGGACTTGACCCAAAGCAGATAATTGAGATTAGGTCTGTGATAAAGAATCTTCGAAGTGAGCACACAATAATCTTAAGCTCTCACATTCTGCCAGAGGTCAGTGCTGTTTGTGAAAGAGTTCTGATAATCAACAAAGGAAAGATAGTTGCAAGTGACACGCCTGAGAATCTATCTAAAAGACTTACCCACGGAAGCAAACTTCAGATAAGAGTATTAGGTCAAAGGCAAAAGGTTTATGGAATACTTGAAAAGGTACCGGGTGTAAAATACATAGAATTTATTGGTCCAAAAGAACCAAACACCGTTGAGGTCATTGTTGAATCAGAAAACGATGTAGATATAAGGGCAGATATATTCTATGCGCTGAGCGAGGCAAAACTTCCTATTCTGATGATGAGAGCGGTTGACCTAACGCTTGAGGAGATATTCCTGCAGCTTACAACTGAGGAGAAGGAGGCTGAAGCTGTATGAGTGCAGTTTTGAAAAAAGAGTTAAAGATATACTTTTCAACACCAACAGGTTATATATTCATGGGATTTTTCCTATTGATTTCAGGATTTTTCTTTGCAGTGTCAAACCTGTTTCCAGCAAGCCCGAATTATACATCAGTGCTTGGTAACATAACGTTTATATTCTTAGTTGTTGTGCCAGTGCTTACAATGAGACTATTAAGTGAAGAAGCAAGAACAAAGACAGACCAGCTTCTTTTGACATCGCCGTTGAAACTTACTGAAATTGTGCTTGGTAAGTATTTAGCTGCTGTTACTGTTTTTGTTATCACCATTGCCGTTACCGTATTGTATCCCATAATACTTTCTTTTTACGGTGACATTCCTGTTGCAGAAACCTTGGGTGCATATATAGGATTTTTCCTTCTTGGATGCTCTTTTATCTCAATAGGTCTTTTTATATCCTCGCTGACAGACAACCAGTTCATTGCAGCTGTTGTGACATTTTCTGCTTTGCTTTTGACATGGGTTATAGATTGGCTGGAAAGTGCTCTTCCAACAGATAGAGTTGCAGGATTTGTATTTGTTCTAATCCTTGTAGGTCTGGTTTGCGCGTGGATTTACCTCACTATAAGAAATATAATCATTAGTGTATCAGCAGCAATTATAGGAGCAGGGTCATTTGTTGCAGTATACATCTTAAAACCAGAGTTTTACGACAATGCTATAGTTAGATTTTTCAAATGGTTTTCGCTTTTAAGTAGATATCAAAAATTCACAAACGGACTTCTGGATTTGTCATCAATAGTCTACTATCTATCTTTTATATTTGTTTTCATATTCCTCACAATAAGAGTACTTGAGAAAAGAAGATGGAGCTAAAAAAGGGGGAAGAAATGGTGAAGCTTGATTTAAAGAGTATAAAAAGCTCATTTAAGACAAGAAAGTTCAAATACGGCGGATATGCTGCTATGCTCACTGCATCTGTAATTGCTATTCTGATAGTTCTAAACCTTTTAGTAGGTCAAATTCCAGCAAAGCTTGACCTTACACATAACAGACTGTACTCACTTTCAAAGCCCACGATTGACCTTTTGAAAAATCTAAAAAAAGATGTGACAATTTATGCTCTTTTCCCGACCGGAAATGAAAACCCTGTGATTTCTGAGTTTATCCAGAAATATGCTGAAAAATCCTCGCATGTAAAAATCAAATACATAGACCCTTATAAAAACCCAGGTTTCGTTAAAAAATATGACACAAGTGGTTCAGGAATTGATGAAGGTTCGCTTATTGTTGAAAGCGGCACTAAATTCAGAGTAATAAACAGATACGACATGGTTGACTATTCATACAATGAGCAGACAGGCGAATCAAACGTAACTGGTCTTACAATTGAACAAAAACTGACACCTGCCATCTTGTACGTTACATCTGACAAAAGCCCTGTTTTGTATGAACTAAAAGGTCATGGAGAGGACACACTTGTTGGGCTTGGCATTTCAAGCGAGATTGAAGCTGCAAATTTTGAAATAAAGGATTTAAATCTTCTTACTGAAAAAAGTGTTCCGCAGGATGCAACAGCTGTGATAGTAATCTCTCCAAAGACAGACATCTCAGACATTGAGCTTAAAAAACTAAAAGACTATATAAATGGCGGCGGGCGTGTAATGTTTTTGATTGACCTACTGAAAGATGAGCTCAAAAACTTCAACAGTCTGTTTGAAAGCTTGGGAGTCAGACTCGAACACGGAATTGTCATGGAAGGTGACAACAACTACAACGCAGGAAATCCTGTGTGGATACTTCCAAAGTTTGAATCACACGATATTGTAAACCCAATAGATTTAAACAATATGTATATGCTCTTACCAAGTGCTCAACCAATTGTTGAGACAAAATTTAAAAAAAGAACAATTACTATCGAAAAACTCCTTACAACAACTTCAAATTCGTGGCTCAGAAAGGACTTAAAATCAACATCGCTTAGCAAAGAAAAAGGTGATATAAGCGGACCATTTACCTTAGCTGTTGCAATTACAGATAAAGCTGATGCTCTCAATACCAAGCTCAGACCAAGAGATGCAAAGGTCGTGATAGTTGGCAATGCAATGTTTTTAAATGCTCAGTTTTCTAAAAACGTCCCTGGAAACTTGAACTTTGTGATAAATAGTCTTAACTGGCTACAGGATAAAAAAGAAACCCTGCAAATACAACCAAAAGACCTTACAACTTTCAGGCTCAATATTAGCACAACACAGGCTATGGTCTGGGCAGCAATAACTGTCGTTGGAATACCAATTGTTATTCTTGTATTAGGTTTAACTGTATGGCTGAGGAGGAGACATCTATGAGAAAGAAAAAAAACAGGCTTATTACAATTGTGTCAGTATTTTTGGTTTTGGTTCTTGTAATTGGTGCGTACTTTTATGTAAGCTACTTGAACAAGAAAAAACAAGAGGCTGAAGAAAAAAAGTCCTCTTCAGCCTCTGTTACTGTAACAAATTTTGATAGAAACAAGATTACAAAGATAGATATTAAGCACGATGGCATTCACCTTGTGCTCGAGAAAGTCAAAGACAAGTGGATTGTAAATGGAATTAACAACCCCCTTTATTTTGACCAGGATAAAATTGATGATATAGCCTTTTCGTGCGCTCAGATGACTGCAGAAAAAATTGCTGATAGCAACCCAAAAGACCTTAAAAAATACGGGCTTGACAATCCAAGATCAATTGTTGAGGCAACACTCAGTGACGGTAAAAAAGTTACATTTTATCTTGGGTCAGAGACACCAATAACTTCCACTTATTATTTAATGAAAAAAGGTGACCCAAAAGTTTATGTTGTGTGGACAAACCATGCAGAAAATTTTACCATAAAACCTCAGAAGCTTCTGAGTGTTAAGATACCAGAGATTGATACTCAAAATATTACGTATGTAAAACTTGTAAGAAAAGGACAGCCAACAATTGAAATCAAAAAGGTTGATGAGAAAAATCCTAAAGATAATGAATGGAAGTACTATATTAGACTGTGGAACTTGGTTCAGCCATACAGCCAGCCAGTGGGAGTTGCAAGCGATAAGTTTTCAGAGTTCATTGAAAATGTTCCAAATTTCAGTCCTGAAGATATAGTTGGAGAAGATGTTTACAATCCTAAGTACGGATTGCAGTCTCCACGGATAGAGCTCATTGTAAAGGACAATAAAAATACTCTGCATCTTTTTGTCGGCAACAATGTAAATGACTCGGCTGTTTACTGTAAAATGGCTGACTCCAAAGTTGTATTTACAATGTCAACTTACAAGACAGATTTCATGAATACCATAAAGCCTTTTGACCTCATAGAAAAGTTTGCTTATATTGTAAACATCGATTATGTTGACAAGATTGAAATCTTTACAAAAGAGAAAAAACACACCCTTATACTTGACAAAAAGCTAATCAAAAAAGCAAGAAGCGAAGAAGAAGCTGATGAGTACAAATACAACTTCCAGGCAGACGGTCGAAAGATTGATGAAGATACATTCAAAAAATTCTATCAGGAAATCATTGGTCTTTTAATTGACGGTGAAAATGACAAAAAGCCGACAGGCACACCTGAAGTCACCATGAAGTTCTATCTTGTCAACAAAAAAGTTGATGTGATGCAGTACATACCTTACAACGACGATTTTTACATGGTTGTTCGAAACGGAAAATCTGATTTTGTGATTGCAAAAGAGCAGGTTCAAAAAGTGCTAAAAGATTTAGAAGACCTGGTTGCAGGCAAGTATAAACCACCAGAAAATTAAGAGTTCAAAAAATGGGAGCTGTCACAGAAAAAAGTTGGCAGCTCCTTATTTTTTCTTTTGTTTAATCTTAATATCCTTATATTGTTTTTAGTTTTTTGATATTGTATGTCTACTTGTTGATAAAGTAAAATGAATAATGTACACAAAAACCACAGTAATTTTAAAACATGTGAGGTGGATTTATATGCTTGACAAAAATTACTATCAAAATCCAAAAATTCAGCATATAAACAGAGAAGAGCCAAGAAGTTCTTTTATACCTTTTGACAATCCTCAAAAAGCTTTAGAAAATGAATGGGAACTTTCAAATCATTTCAGGTTACTGAATGGAAAGTGGTATTTTAAACTTTTTGAAAAGCCATGCATGGTGACAGAGGATATAATATTGGCAGATACAAAAAGTTGCAATTTTGACCAGATTATTGTACCCAGCAACTTTCAGATGTTTGGCTATGACATACCAATTTATACAAATACCAGATATCCCATCCCTGTTGACCCACCGTTTGTACCAGATATAAACCCAACAGGTGTCTATAAAAGGGAATTTTATATTTCCAAGCAGGATTTAGACAAAGAAATATTTGTTGTATTTGAAGGGGTAGACTCAGCATTTTATGTATATATTAACGGTAAGTTTGCTGGTTTTTCAAAGGTTTCTCACATGATGCATGAGTTTGACATAACAAGATTTGTCCAAGAAGGAAGAAATACTATCACAGCTATTGTTTTAAAATATTCAGATGGAACTTACTTAGAAGACCAGGACAAATGGCGAATGAGTGGAATATTCAGAGATGTGTATCTTCTTCTGCGACCAAAGGTGTTTGTAAGAGACGTGTATTTAAAACCAACTTTGAGTGATGACCTCAAAGAAGGACTCTTGACTGCTGAGATTGAAATTGAAAACAGAAGCAACGACCAAAAAGAATTCAGTGTAGAGGTACAAGTTTTCTTTGATAAAACTTTAATCAAAAGCTCAAACAAATCGTTAAGACTTTCTGCCTCTGGCAAGCAAGAGATCACTTTTGAATTTCAAATTGAAAATCCAAGACTATGGAGTGCAGAGCTGCCCAACCTTTATACATTAATTGTAGCATTGAAAGATAGCTCCGGCGGCATGTTGGAAATTATTCCTCAAAACTTTGGATTTAGGAAAATCGAAATAAAAGATGGCGTGTTTTACCTAAATAATGTTCCAATTAAACTCAAAGGTGTCAACAGGCATGACATGCACCCGAGAGTTGGATTTGCAGTGACAAGAAAGATGATGCAAGAAGACATAACCTTGATGAAACAGCACAATATAAACTGCGTAAGAACCTCACACTATCCCAACCATCCTTATTTTTTAGAGCTATGCGACAGATTTGGTATTTATGTGATTGATGAAGCTGATTTGGAAACACATGGATTTGGAGCAGTTGGTGACTGGGGACTTTTAGCAAAAGACCCAGTGTGGGAAGATGCGTTTGTTGAAAGGGCAAAGATGATGGTAAAGAGGGACAAAAACCATCCATCAATCATCATGTGGTCGCTTGGAAACGAATCTGGCTATGGCCCAAATCATGATAAAATGGCACAGTGGATAAGGTCATATGATAATAGCCGTCCTATTCATTACGAAAGTGCCCGTGATGCTGAAGTTGTGGATATTGTAAGTGTAATGTACCCTCCAGTAGAAAAACTTGAAGAAGAGGGCAAGAAGCAAGAAAAAAGGCCATTTTTCATGTGTGAGTATGCACATGCAATGGGAAATGGTCCTGGAAACCTCAAAGAGTACTGGGACGTGATATACAAATACCCAAGGCTTTTAGGTGGATGTGTGTGGGAGTGGGCAGACCATGGAATTTTGACAAAGACACCTGATGGGAAAGAGTACTATGCCTACGGCGGGGATTTTGGAGATGAGCCAAACGACGGTAACTTCTGTATAGACGGACTTCTTTTCCCTGACAGAACTCCATCTCCAGCCATGTTCGAGCTCAAGAAAGTTTACGAACCAGTTGTTATTGAGCTTTTAGATAAAAAAAGAGGAATTTTCAAGATCACAAACAGGTATGATTTTATATCTTTGAATCACATTGAAGTTGAATGGGAACTTCTGTCAGGTGGCAGGGTTGTAAAAGAGGGCTTTGTTGATGTGAGCGATGTTCTTCCCCACTGTTCAAAAGAGATCAAGATTGACGAAGTCAAAGAGATTTTGGAAGGCTGCAGCGGAGAAATTTTTATTACCTTTACAGCAAATCTCAAAAATTCCACAGACTGGGCAAAGAGGGGTTTTGTTATAAAAATCTCAGATTGCACTTAGAGAAGACACTCCTCAAGATGCCGTGCAAAAAATTGAGAAGGTAAATGTTATTTTCTCAAAGCAAAACAGGTTTGAAGTGGTAAATTCTCCTGACAAAGTTGAGGTTTTTGCTGGCAGCACAGTAGCAGAGTTTTGCAGATGGACAGGTGATTTGATAAGCTTAAAATACAACGGTCTTGATTTTATAAAATCCTCGCCAAGGTTCAATCTCTGGAGGGCTCCAACAGACAACGATGTGCACATCAAAAATGAATGGATAAAAGCTGGATTTGACAAGCTTCAAAGAAGAATTGTAAATGTCAGCTTTGAAGAGCACAGCGAGTACTTCAAAGTACAAACAACTTCGGTATATGGCGCATATTCAGTAAAACCTGTATTTGAAGTAACCACAAGCTACAAGGTTTTCAAATCGGGAATTGTAGAGACAAATGTGTATGCGCAGGCTTTAAGGCCGCTTCCGCCACTTCCAAAGATAGGACTGCAATTTATGATGCCAAAAGAATTTGAGTATGTCAAATATTACGGAAGAGGCCCTCATGAAAACTATCCCGATATAAAACAGAGCGCAACTGTAGAAATATATGACATGGCTATAAAAGACATGTACGTTCCATATATAATGCCCCAGGAATATGGAAACAGGTGCGACGTTAGATGGGCGTTTGTATACAATATATACGGAATAGGACTTTGTATTAAAGGCATTCCTACATTTAACTTCAGTGCAAGAGAATATACTGATGATGTGCTCACAAAAGCAAAACACACATACGAGCTGACAAAAGCAGATGGAATTGTTGTGAATGTTGACTTTAAGATTGGTGGTATCGGGAGCCAGAGCTGTGGCCCCGGCCCGCTTGAGAAGTACTTAATCAAAGATGAGAAATTTGAATTTTGCTTTTATATGATACCTGTTGATAGCAATAGTTTGGATGTTGAAAAGCTGTGGTGAGAATAAAAAAGGGGTATGCTCTTTTTTGCCTTGTTGCCAAAGAGCATACCCCTACATTTAGCAAATACTTAATTTCCCTCTCACTCGGCAATCAGATTCATTGTATTATTCAGACTCAAAATCTTAGAATAATCTGCTGTATCTTTTGCCCTGCATCTGTAAAACTCTACATTTTCACAATTGTTAAGTTCAAAAGCAACACCTTCCTGTTCCAGCACAGTAACATTCATAAATCTTATATTCCTCACAGTATTTATGACAAACCCTCTTTTTGCCATCGGTTCTAAATAGCTCATCATAGCAGGAAGTTCAGGCTCAGGGTTTTGTGCCATCTCAACTGTGACATTCGAAAATACAACATCTTCAATTGGCATCTCTGTAAGACCATACAAAAATCCAGCTGCTGCTCGCGCCTGCCTTACAATCACATCGCTTATATAAATTCTTCTTACAATTGGAGTTGTACTGTCTACAGGATAAGGAGACTTGTCCCAAACTCTCTTTTCTTTTCCGCCTTTGCCACAGTGATAGTACATATAAAACGCAAATGGACAGATTACATTCTTCATCACAATGTTTGAAACTCTTATATCTTCAACAATCCCACCTCTTCCACGGCGGGTTTTTATTCTTATTCCCCTGTCTGTACCCTCAAAAATGCAGTTTGAAATGACAACATTTCTAACACCACCGCTCATTTCACTGCCAATGACAATTCCACCATGACCATGTGCCATTATGCAGTTTGTAATTGCTATATTCTCACAAGGAATCCTCACCTTGCAATCTTCTGTTCCGGATTTTAAAGTTACACAGTCATCGCCAACATCTATGTAGCAGTTTGAGATTCTAACACCTTCGCAAGACTCAGGATTTATCCCATCTGTGTTAGGAGAATCATAAGGGTTTTGAATCTTGACATTGTGAACTGTGACATTCTCACATTCGATTGGGTTTACCGTCCAGCTTGGTGAATTGACAATCTTTATTCCTTCAATAGTCACATTTTTGCACCTGTAAAAGCAAACTGTCCTTGGTCTTGGATATTTTAGTTCTTTATTTCTGTGAAGTTTCCACCACATTTCACCCTGCCCATCTATTGTGCCAAATCCAACAACTGCAATGTTTTCTGCATTTTCGGCATAAATTAGTGGAGAGTATGCTTCTTGTTCTTCTCCTTCCCATCTTGTATAAACTAAAGGAAAATCATCCAGGTCGTTGGAAAATTTCAATGTAGCCCCACTTTCTATATAGAGGGTTATATTGCTCTTCAGATGAATGGGACCGGTTAGATAAACTCCAGCAGGTACATAAACCGTCCCACCACCTTGCTCCCAACTTGCTTCAATCGCCTTTTTGAATGCTTCTGTATCTTTTACCTGCCCATTTCCCACCGCTCCAAAATCACGAACATTTAAAAACATCAGGGTTGTCCTCCTTTTAAAAATTTTCTGTTCCACAACTTATTTGAATAGTCTTTCAATCCATGCACTTGCCTTTATAAACGCCCCAACACCTTTGAGGTCGTTTGTCTTTATTGGCTCGCTTATATAGTACTCAAAAGAACCATCTCTATACGGATTTCCACCCAAGCCTGCTACCATGCAAACACCATTGAGATTCAAAAGCCCCTCTTCATCCTCTTCAACAAACCTGTAGATTATTCCTTCATACGCTCTTTCAAGTGCTTTTACATAACTGCAGTCCAAATACCCCTTTTCTATACCCTTTGCAAGTGCATATGCAAACATGCAAGAAGCTGATGCTTCTGGATAATTTCCATTTCTGCCTATAAAGTTAACAACTTGGTACCAAACACCTATCTCAGGGTCTTGATACTTGATAACAGCGTCAACGAGCTGCTTGAAGATAGCCAAAATTGTTTCTCTTGACTGATGGTCTTGCGGCAGAAAGTCAAGGACATCTACTGCGGCCATTGCAAACCAGCCCATTGCCCTTCCCCAGAAATTTGGCGAGCAGCCTGTAATCTTGTTTGCCCATCTTTGCTCTCTTCTCTCATCCCAGCCATGGTAGTGGAGACCTGTGACAGGGTCTCTGGTATGTTTTGCACACAAGATTACCTGCTTTGCAACATCGTCATAGATCTCGTCTGCCTCGTCCTGTCCTATTAACGTTGCGTATTCAGCATAAAAAGGTGATGCCATGTAGATACCATCAAGCCACATTTGATGTGGGTAGATTTTTTTGTGCCAAAAACCGCCTTCCACTGTCCTTGGATGGGACCTGAGCTGGTCGCGTAGAAGCTGAGCTGCCTTTTTGTATTTTTCTTCGCCTGTTTTCCTATATAGAAACAGAATTGCTTTTCCATTGTTTATATGGTCTATGTTGTACTCCTCTTTAGAATACTTCTTTATTGACCCATCCTCATTCACAAAGGAGTCTATATTTCTTTTAATGTATTCGTAATACTTCCCATCTTTTGTCATCTCATAAACATATTCCATTCCTTTAAAAACAACACCATAGTCATACTGCCATTTATCAGTAAGGTTCGGAAACTTTTTAATAACACTGTCTGACATCCTAATAGAGTAATTCTTCTTTACAAGCTCCTTTAACTTTTTCAACACTCATCTTCCTTTCTAAAGTTTTCAATCTTGAAATAATCAAAGTCAGCATAATCTGATTGGATAACTCCATTTTTTCCAGAGGTATTTATACAGAAAAGCCCTATTTTTGAACCCACCCAAATAGCCTCTTGTGGTATGAACTCTGTACCGAAATCTGTAAATTTTTTACCATCAAAACTGAATGAAAACTTACAAACGGCTCCTTCTTTAACACTGATTTTTAAAAAAACCTGAGATGTTTCTATTGGCATCTTAGCCACTGTATTCTCAATCACATCTTCTTTCACATCTCCTAAAACTTGTACAAGACTTAACTTCTTTTGTCCCCTTTTTATTCCAATAGAAGAATATCTACTGCCGCTCATTATTATGCCAGCATAAGAACCCTCTTTATTAAAATTAACCTCAAGTTTTACAATTGCTATAAATTCAGGTGCTGGAATTTTTTGTAGTAAAAGATTTGGCATAAAGAATATACTTTTTACTTTATTGTTATTTGTCAGATTCCCAACCGCATATAATCTCAAATAGCTTTTTCTCTTTTCAAGTGAATACCAATTATCTTGAGGATTTGCATGCCACTGCCATTGTAGTGAAATTTGGGGTTTGTCAAAATGGTCTGAACATTCCAAGTAAAAATCATATTCATTTTTGTAGTTTGTGTTTGGCTTTCTATACTCTTCAACAGGCTCTCCAATACCATCCCCATCTACATCAATGCCAATCAGTGGCCAATTATCTTCCCATCTCATGGGCTGAAGATGGACTACCCTTCCATACGGACCTCTGTCTTGAAAATGCACAAACCAGTGCTCACCTTTTTCTGTCTCAACCCATGCACCTTGATGAGGACCATTTATTTTGGTCTTTCCCTGATGAAGCACTATCTTCTCTTCGTACGGCCCATAGATATCCTTCGATCTCAGAACCGTCTGCCACCCAAATTTTACTCCTCCTGCAGGTGCAAATATGTAATAATAACCATTTCTCTTATAAAGTTTAGGTCCTTCAATTGTCGGCTGTGTTTTTGCACCATCGAAGACGATTTTACCCTCATCTAATACTCTTAATCCGTCTGCTGATAACCTTGAGACACAAAGTTTGCTATTAAACCCTATCCTGCTCTTTGCAAAAGCATTTACAAGGTAAGCATTTCCGTCTTCATCCCAAAAAGGACATGGATCAATCCATCCCTTTGCTGCTTTTACCAAGTGGATATCCGACCATTTGCCAAACGGATCATCTGTATAGCATACATATATACCATTATCAGGCATACTAAAATATATGTAAAACTTCTCTTCATGATATCTAATTGCAGGTGCCCATATACCTTTACCTATCTGAGGAGTATCATACTCAGGTGAAGGAAGTCTTTCAACTGCGTAATTTACAATTTTCCAATTGATTAAATCCCTTGAATGAAGTATGGGAAGACCTGGCACGCAGTTGAAACTTGACGCAACTAAAAAATAGTCACTGCCAACCCTGATTACATCAGGATCTGAATAGTCAGCATGTATTATGGGATTTTTATATCTTTCTTCATCTACGTTTGGGTCCCATAAAGTTGAAATCACTAATATTCCACCCCTTGTTTGCTACCTTCTCAAAAATCAAATTTATCGAGGGCTGCCTAAACAACAATTATTGCTCTATATTATGAGACAGCCCTCGAACATCTGGATTGTCACTTAACTATTTCCTTTGCATATACCTGTTATATGCATTTTGATAAATTTTTATCGCTTCATCTATCTTCATTCTTTTTAATGTCTTTACAAACGAATTGTAATTATTGTATTTACCTGTCATCATTTTAAGAAACATTTCATCATAGAAAGTATTAACAGTATTCATAATATTTGCAAGTCTATTTGACTCTTCAGGAGTTAAAAATAGAGTTATTGGTGGCAAAGCAATCTCGTTTGTAACCTTTGACCAGTTCTTAGATGCTTCCTTTTGTTGAGGAAGTAAAAAGGATATCTGCAGACTGTATTCCCTTGACTGAACAAAAGCACCTAATATAGGAACATATTTACCAAGCGCTTCTTTAGGTCCAAGTTTTGGATTATTCATAATCTCGTCAGTATAAAGTGGACGTCCATTTTTAATTACATATGATTTTCCCTGGACTCCAAAATTCATTACTAAATATCCTTCTTTACTATAAGCCCAATCTAAAACCTTACATGCAGCTTCGATATTCTTACAATTTGTGGAAATTGCTGCGCCTCTACCAGTAAACGGATACTCGTTTTGCCCGATTTTTACTTTTTCACCTTTTTTCAGTGATGGATATGGAACTCCTATAAGATCAAACGATGTACCTTTTTTTACTGTCAGATATGTTCCCATTTGTCCACCTATAAGACCAAGCCATGAACCTATCTTGTCAGAAAGCACATTTGCTTCTATTACTTTTCTATCCATTGTCAGTACATCAGGGTCGATTAAACCTTCTTTCCACCATTTTGCCAGCGTGCTCATAAAAGATTTAAATTGAGGTTCTAATGGACCATACTTAACCTTGCCATTTATCTGGAAGAAATCTGTTTTTATTCCCCATGCGCCAACTAAAAAACTAGAGTAATCAAAAGCAGCACGTGGATTTGAAGCTCCTCTTAAAATTGAAAATGGCCTCTCATCGCGCTGACCGTTTCCATTTGGGTCATTCAATTTAAATGCTTTTAACATTTTGTACCATTCATCAACTGTCTCAGGCGGATCAATGTGAAGTTTCTTTAACCAATCCTTCCTCACTTGAGGACCATAATAAGCATCAATTGGAAGTTCCTTCAGTGAAGGGAAACAGTACAAATCCCCATCTACTGTTGATACCATTTTCTTTATATCAGGGTTCTTTTTTAGATAGTTATTCAAATTAGGAGCATACTTTGGAATGTAGTTATTCAATGGAATAATAACCTTATCAAGTAAAGCCTTTTGTGGACCGCCTGGATAACCATTCCAACCCCATTCTATTATATCTGTCATCTGGCGTGAAGCAATCATTAAATTGAACTGATCATTTGCCGCAGAACTGCTGAGTGGTGGATGTTTAAACACAATCTTTATACCTGTTTTCTTTTGTAATATTTGGTAGCAGGGAAGTTCGTTATAGCTTTTGTAATGCAGGGCCTGCTCTGCACCCATAGGTACCCAATAAGTCAATGTAACTTTTGTGGCTGCCTCAGCCTTTGGTGTTAAAAAAGCAGAGTTAAAAATTGTTAAACAGAAAAAGCTAAAGAACAAATAAATTACTGTAACCCTCAAAAATCCTTTTCTTAACATAGTTCCCCTCCCTATTGGCTTATTTCTCTTTTGGATTTGAGCCTATTATAGCACGTTAAATCAAAAATGCTTTCAAGAAAAATTTAAACTTTAAAGGACTAAATTAATATTTTACTAACATATAACTCAATAAATGCTAATTACTTGAGCGGATTTTTTTAATCTAACACGGACTATTTTAAAATTCTAAATTTTAAATTTCATCAAATCAAAAATGTACATAAACCTTAGTATTTTACTAAGGTTTATAATGCATGTGTTTTATATTTTTCCTTTTTTTGTACCAAAAATTCTTCCAAATTCTATTGTCTGAACAGCTAACATTGATAGGATTCATTCTTTTAAAGCATTTGCGCTGCTCATAAGAACATCTGCCAAAAGAGATTTTCGCACAAGATAGTAAAACCCCAAAGGGCAATACTTAAGCCCTTGGGGATAATTATTGAAAGGTTACCTTGCAAGCCAGCCACCATCAACGTTCAAGATACAACCATTTACATAGTCAGAAGCTGATGATGCCAAGAACACAACAGCACCTTGCAAATCTTCTGGGGTACCCCATCTGCCTGCTGGAATTCTGGAAAGAATCTCCGCACTTCTGACAGGGTCCTCGCGAAGCGGTTTTGTATTATCTGTTGCCATATAACCTGGCGCTATTGCATTGACATTTATCTTGTACTTTGCCCACTCATTTGCAAGTGCTTTTGTAATTCCTGCAACACCGCTTTTGCTTGCTGTGTACGATGGAACTCTTATCCCGCCCTGGAATGAAAGCATGGATGCAATGTTTATTATTTTGCCACCTGTTCCTTGTTTTATGAACTGTCTTGCGGCAGCTTGACAGAAGAAGAACACTGTCTTGAGGTTTAGATTTAAAACATCATCCCAATCTTTTTCTGTAAAGTCAATTGCATCGCATCTTCTGATTATTCCCGCATTGTTAACAAGAATGTCAAGCTTACCAAATTCTTGAATGGTCTTTTCAATTATCATATTGATTGGCTCAATTGTTCTCAAATCTGCTTGAATTTCTAAAAATCTTCTACCTAATGCCTCTACTTTCTGTTTCGTCGCTGTACAAGGACCAGAGGCCACCCCAACTATATCTGCACCAGCTTCAGCCAAAGCAATTGCCATACCCTGCCCAAGACCTTTTGATGCGCCTGTCACAATTGCAACCTTACCATCCAGTTTGAACTTATCTAATATCATTCAATGCCACCTCCAAAATTGCCCTTCATCTTAAATCTTTCATAGAAACCGGATTTACATCAGAATATGATTGATTCTCCCCTGCCATTGCCCAGATGAATGTATAGCTCTTTGTACCAACACCTGAGTGTATCGACCAGCTCGGGCTGATTACCGCCTGTTCATTTCTCACAATAATATGTCTTGTCTCACCTGGCTCGCCCATGAAATGGAATACCACAGCATCATCTGGCATGTCAAAATAAAAATATACTTCCATCCTCCTGTCATGAAGATGGCAGGGCATGGTGTTCCATACATTGTTTGGCTCTAAAATGGTCATTCCCATTACAAGCTGGCAGCTTTTCACACCGTCTGGATGGATGTATTTGTAGATTGTCCTTTCATTTGATTCAGAAAGTGAACCAAGATGAGTTGCCTCAGTTTGCTTGATATCAATCTTCTCTGTTGGATACTGCTTGTGGGCAGGCGTTGAAACAAAGTAGAACTTTGCCGGATTTGAAGGGTCATCACTTCCAAATTCAAGCTTTTTGGTGGACATTCCAACATAAAGACCATCTTTCTTGTCAAGTTCGAACTTTTGTCCATCTGCAACAACATACCCTTTGCTGCCTATATTGATTATCCCAATCTCTCTTCTTTCAAGAAAATACTGAGCACCAATCTCTTTTCCATCTTCCAAGACCAAAACCTCCACTGTTGGCACAGCTCCACCAACTATCACCCTGTCAACATGAGTGTAGACCATGTTTATCTTGCCATATTCAAAGAGGTTTTCAATCAAAAACTCTTTCCTTATCTGTTCTGTTGTAAGAGTTTTAAACTGACTTGGATGCATCGCAAATCTAACTTCCATTTTCTTTTAACCTCCCTTTTTTATCTTCTCATCATACCAGAGCCATCTTGTAAAAGTGCCTGTTTTATTTCATCCTCAGTCACAATCAAACTATCGCCTTCAACTGTATGTTTTAGTGCACACATGTACGTTGCAACCTCAAGCATCTGAGTGCTTTCAAGCCCTCTTAAAATGCCATAAAGCACACCTGCCACAAAAGCATCGCCTGCTCCAACTCTGTCGATAACTTCTATCTCGCGCTTTTTAGAAAATACAATGTTGCCATTCTCGTCACTTGTATAGGCAAAAAAGATGTTTTTAGAAGCAGAGAGGCTTCTTCTTGCAGCAAGAACTACTTTGCTTAAGTTTTGGTACTTTGTTTGCAGCTTTTCAAACAAAACCTTTTGACCATCTGGGGTAAGGTCAATGCCTTGAAAATACTTTTCTTCCATATCAATTTTCAAAACTCTTCTCACATGCTCTTCGTTGGTAACCAGGATGTCCACATACGGCATAAGATCTGAAATCACTTCATTTGCTCTATCATAGCTCCACAGCTTTGACCTGTAATTGATGTCAAACGCCACCTTTGCACCTGCATTTTTTGCAGTTTTAAAAGCCATCTTTAGCTCATTTAGCACATTTTGTGATAAAGCAGCTGTAATTCCTGTTGAGAAAAATATCTTTGTTTTTTCCAAAATTTGCTTCCAGTTGATATCTCCAGGCTGTATTTCATTTATGGCAGAGTTTGATCTGTCGTATACAACAGAAGATGCTCTCTGCCCTACGCCTTTTTCAAGAAAATAAATTCCAAGCCTTTTACCTTTTCTTTTTATATAGCTTGTGTCAACTCCATATCTTCTCAAAAAGTTTACCGTAGTATCGCCAAGAGGATTCGGAGGAAGGAGTGTAACATAGCTTGTCTTTACCCCAATGTTTGACAGCGCAACAACAACGTTCGCCTCAGCACCACCAAAGTTGATGTCAAAACTTGTTGCCTGCACAATCCTTTGATATCCTGGTGGAGATAGCCGCAACATTATCTCGCCAAAACTCACAACCTCAAACATCCTACCTATACCTTCCCCTTTGCCATCTTTATTTTCTGGACAAACTGTCTGCAAACATCTTCTACCTTACTATAATCCTCATCCTTTGCATACTTTGTTATATTGCTGCCAACACCAACCGCAAACGCACCTGCTTTTATCCACTCATCAACATTGTCAAGGTCAACGCCGCCTGTTGGCATAAGCCTTGCCTGTGGAATTGGCCCTTTGTATGCTTTTATAATCTTTGGCCCGAAAAGCTCGCCAGGGAAAATCTTTATAACATCTGCGCCGCACTCAAGCGCCTCCACAACCTCTTTTATTGTCATAGCGCCGGGCATTGAAGCTATCCTGTACTTGTTACAAAGTTTTACCATTTCAGGATTGAGATATGGACTTACAACAAACTTTGCACCCGCCAAGATTGCAATTCGTGCTGTTTCGCTGTCAAGAACTGTACCTGCTCCTATTATAATCTCATCTTCCTTGTACGTGCTTGTAAGATACTTTATTATCTCGTCAGCGCCGGGCACGGTAAAGGTTATCTCAATTGCACTAGCACCACCTTTTATACATGCCTCTGTGATCTTGAGAGCCTTCTCTTTCGACTCTGCACGAACAACAACAACAAGTCCATTTTCGTTTATCCTTTGCAGAACCTGTTCCTTTTCCATCCTGTTACATCTCCTTTCCCCTATATTTTTTTCTCCTCCACGTACCCAAGCCTGTAAGAAATCTTCTTTGCAGTATCCACAACCTTTTGCGCATTTTCTTCATCCTTGTGAGGTGGTAGTACACTCGTCGGTGCCGAAATGCTAATAGCAGCAATCATCTCGCCTCTGTAGTCATATATGGGTGCAGCGATACACCTTACACCTTCTTGCAACTCTTCATTGTCAACTGCAAAGCCTCTCTCTCGAACACTTCTTATCTCATCGAGAAGCTTTTCTATATTTGTAATAGTGTTTTGTGTATATGATTGAAGAGAAATTGTAGATAGTATCTTTTCAACTTCTTGGTCTGAAAATTTGCTGAGCATTACTTTCCCCAGTGCTGTACAGTATGCTGGAACTCTTTTGCCAATTGAGGAGTAAAGCCTTATTGAGTTTACCTGCTCAATCTTGTCAATGTACACAACATCGCAACCATCAAGAATTGCTAAGTGCACAGTCACATTTAACATAGCCACAAGCTCACGCAAAAACGGATGTGCTTCGGTTCTGAGCTCAATGTTGTTAAGATAAAGGCTCGAAATCTCAACAAACTTAACACCAAGCTTGTAGCGCAAGGTCTGTGGGTCTTTTTGAACATACCCTCTGTTAAGTAGTGTCTGCAAAATCCTGTGGACGGTAGTCTTGTGAAGTGAAAGTTTTTGAGAAAGCTGAGTAATTGAAAGCCCTTTTGGCTCAACAGCCAAAGCCTCAATTATTTCAAACGCTCTTTCAATTGACTGAACAGAATTTTGTGACATATCAGTCTCTCCTGTTTCGTATTGTGAAATACTGTTTCGTATTGTTCATAAAAATATTATAGCATTATTTTCTGGGCTTTAAAATTATCAATTTCGCTAATTTAAATGCTCCCTGCGGGAATAACCACCTTCCCGCAGGGAAATATTTACCAAAAGGAGATGCTTTATTACTTTTTGTTCAAAACCTCTTTATTGACAAGTGTTCTTGGAACTCTTCCCTCAATGAAATCTACTATATTGTTTGCTGCAAGCATTGCCATGTCAAGTCTTGACTCTTCTGTTGCAGAACCAATATGAGGAAGCATTACAACATTGTCAAGTTCAGCCAGCTCTGGCTCAAAATCGGGTTCTCTCTCATAAACATCAAGCCCTGCAGCATAAATCTTCTTTTCTTTCAGCGCCTTTACAAGCGCTTTTTCATCGACAATTGGCCCGCGTGCTGTGTTAATCAATATTGCCGATGGCTTCATAAGAGAAAGCTCTCTTTCACCAATCATATGTCTTGTTTGTGGTGTGAGAGGCACGTGAATTGATATAAAATCTGCTTCTTTTAAAAGCTCATCCAATGGGACAAACTGAGCGCCTATTTCCTTTTCAAAGTTTTCTTTTCTCTCAAAATCATAGTACAAAATCTTCATGTTAAAACCTTTTGACATCCTTGCAAAAGCCTGGCCAATCCTACCTGCACCAATTACACCAAGTGTCTTGCCTGTTATGCCTTTTCCTAAAAAGAGCATCGGACCCCAGCCTTTGTAATGTCCACCTCTCATGAACTTGTCAGCTTCAACTATTCTTCTTGCCGCAGCAAAGAGCAGCGCCCATGCAAGCTCGGCTGTTGCGTTTGTCAGAACGTCTGGTGTGTTTGTTACATAAACTCCTCTTTTTGTTGCCTCTTCAATATCTATGTTATCATAACCCACCGCATAGTTTGCAACAATCTTGACATTTGGTGCATGGTCAAAAAACTCACTGTCCACTTTATCAACAAGCTGGGTCAAAACTGCGTCTTTATCAGCAATTGCTCTCAATAGTTCTTCTCTTGTCATCGGTCTGTCGTGCGGGTTTACTTCAACCTCACCATATTTTTTCAAAAGCTCAATTGCTGGTTCCATTATTCTTCTTGTTACAAGTATCTTCATATAAATTTTCCCTCCCGCAACTTTAAAAGTATTTCTATTTTTCTATTGAAGCAGAAATTTTTATAGTCTTGCCCATGCTTCGTTCAAAACCCTCTTTGAACTTGCAAGCACAATTTTGGGGTCTTGACCTGGCATAGGTAATACCTCAAAGCTCAAGATAGGTCTTTTTTCTGGATTTAAAAACCCTATCTCTTTCAATACCCTCAAAAATTCAATTACCTCTTCAACATCGTTTTCGCCGCCCTCTATTCCAAACATTGGATGCTTGTCGCCATATGCCGGATGATTTTTGTCCTTCACAACAGCGTTACCTATATGAACATGTGTGAGGTAATCTTTTACAGGCAAGAGCGCCTGCTGTGCTGTTTCTCTTGTAAGTGGCAAATGGCTCAAATCCACAATCAACCCAAAGTTGTTGTATTCTTTTCTTATCTCGGCTGCGAATCTTGCTGCAAGGTCAGCTGGTCCAATCAAGCTCTTTTTGTCAATGTCAAAGTCGAATACCTCAAGTTCTATCATGAGGTTCCCCTTTGACTTTGCATACTCGCAGAGCTCTTTTGTTGTATCAACTAATATCTTGAATGCTTCCTCTTTGCGTGCCTCATCATATTGCCTTGACAAAAATCCAAAACCAACAGCGCCAAGCTCATATGCTTCATCAATGCCTTCTTTCAAAATCTCTATTGCTTTTCTTCTCTTTTCACTGTCGTAGTCGTTTGGATTTAAGCCTGTTCTCAAAAGTCTTGGCTGACCACCATATGCAACTGTGATGTGTGCAGATTTTAGCATGTCTTTGACTCTTCTTCTTACCTCGTTATCCTTTATCCATGTTATCTCTACCGCATTGAAGTAATCATCTTCAAGTATTGACTTTAAAGTCTCTTCAATTGGGCCTTCTCCATCAATTACCTGCGGGTAAGACATGAAATGAATTGTTCCAATTTTGAGATATTTATAAATTGGCTCGTTCATCTAAAGCACCTCCAAATAAGTTTATTTATTATAATTGTTTTTTAAATTATGTCATAGCTTCCAAAAACCTTTAACTTCTTTATGGCTTCCTCTTTGACAATCCTTCTAATTTCATCAAAGATTGCAGGGGTCAAATCACTTGTGGCTTTGACAAACTCAGGAAGTTTTTCATTTACCGCTAAAGTCAGATCAGTGAAAATATTCACCTTGTTAATTCCGTACTCTATACACTTTTTAAAATCATCATCTGAAAGCCCAGAGCCACCGTGCAAAACAAGATAACAATCAACTCTTTTTCTTATTTCCGCAAGTCTTTCAAAATCAAGCATAGGCTCGCCCTTGTAGACACCGTGAACTGTACCAATTGAAACAGCTAAAGCATCAACACCTGTCTCATTTGCAAATACCTCTGCCTCTTCAGGTTTTGTATAAAACTCTGGATTTTTAAAATCCCACTCGCCTCTTCCAACAACGCCAAGTTCTCCCTCAACACTTACACCAACAGAATGCGCTATCTCAACAACTTCCTTGGTTTTCTTTATATTTTCCTCAAATGGCAAGTTTGATCCGTCAAACATGACAGATGTAAACCCGGCCTTTATTGCTCTGATGATATTTTTCAGGCTCTTTGCATGGTCAAGATGCACACACACAGGCACAGATGCCCTTTTTGCAAGGAAAATCATTACCTCTGCAAGCATTTCAAAGTCAAGCCTGTCGATGAATCTGTCTGCAATGCCAATTATAATAGGGGTTTTTAGCTCTTCTGCTGCGTCAATTAAGCCTTGATAAAACTCTGCAGAAAGGCCGTTGAACATCCCCACACCAAATTTTTTTACCTTTGTGTAACCCAAAACATCATTTAAATTTACAAGCAAAACAAAGACCTCCTAACCTTTTAGCTTGAAATCTTGGAAATCTTTGGATATATACTGGACACTGAATTATACAGTTCATTGTAAATTTCATACACCTTGTCATAAACTCGTTGGTTGTTTGGGTTTGGCATATATTCAAAGAGCACCTCGCGTTTTTCTTCAATAAGGCTTTCTCTTGCACCAATTGCCATTGCTGCCAAAAGCATTGCTCCTTTTGACGCAGCCTCTGACACCTTTTCAACAATCACTTTCTTCCCTAAAATATCAGCTTTTATCTTGCTCCACACACTGCTCTTTGCCCCGCCACCCATTGAAACAACACTTTCAACCTTCAAGCCCATACCTTCTAAAATCTCTATGCATGCACGAATCTCATATGATATTCCTTCCAATACACTTCTTGCTATATCTCCTCTTGAATGTGTAAGTGTCAGTCCAAACAATACACCTCTTGCATCAGGATTCCACCTTGTTGCACGTGACCCCATGAAAAATGGCAAAAGCACAATCCCATTTGCTCCAGGGCTTGAATTTTCTGCCTCTTTGTCAATTATCTCATAGGCGTTCTCGCCTTTTTCTTTTTCGCCTCTGTATAGGTTGTCCCGAACCCACCTCAGGATTGTACCGCTTGTTGATATCCCCTGCTCAATCAGGTAATAATCTCTTATTACATGACACGAACAAACAACCCTTGGATCAAGCAGCTCTGGAACCTTGTTTGATGACATTGACACGTTTGTTGCTGTGCCAGTCGACTCCATAACACGCGAACCAATAATGCCTGCACCAACTGCTTCTAAAGGCCTGTCTCCACCACCGCTTATAACAGGAATGCCACTTTTAAGTCCAAGCATCTTTGCAACATCATCTTTTAAGTACCCTATTATCTCATCTGCATAGCATAGCTTCGGAAACTGATTTTGTTTCACACCTACAAATTCAAAGATATCTTGCCACCACTGTCTTTTGTTTATATCAAACATCATTGTCCTGCTTGCCAGCGAATGGTCTGTTGCCGCCTCACCTGTTAGTTTATACCCGATAAACTCTTTTGGTTGCAAGAAAACTGTAGCCTTTTTTAAAACATCTGGCTCATACTTTTTAAACCACAAAAGCTTTGTTGCAGTAAAGGTTGAATCTGGAATAAGTCCTGTGATTTTATGTATAGTTTCTTTCCCAAATTCCTGTGAGATTTGTTCAGCTTCAAGCCGTGAGCGCCTGTCCATCCATGAAATAGCTCTGTACAAAATATTGCCGTCCTTATCAAGTGGAACAACTGTCTCTCTTTGAGATGAAAGACCTATGGCAATAATGCTACTGCCATCTGTCTGCTGAAGACACTCCTTAATCCCATTTACACACTCACTCCACCAATCGTTCGGGTCTTGTTCTGCCCATTCAATCTGGGGTGTGTAAGTGGGATATTCCCTATTTGACTTTGCCAAAATATTACCTTGTAAATCAAAAACTATTACCTTGCATGCTGTTGTACCTATGTCAATTGTAAGAATTTTGCTCATTGAATGTACTTTGCTCCTTTCAGAAAGACTCAAAGGTTATACAATGGTGAGCTTTACACCTTTTTGCCTAAACTTTTCAACAAGTTCACTGTCAATTTCTCCTGAGGTTATAATCTCTGTGACCTTGTTTAAACTGCAAAACGAAACCATAGCATTTTTCGAAAACTTACTACTGTCTGCAACAACTATTACCTCTCTGCTGCTTTCAATCATTGCCTTCTTTACCTCTGCTTCGAATATGTCAGAGGTGGTAAGCCCTTTTTCGAGTGAAATTCCACTTGTTCCAATAAACGCTATATCAGCACTAAATTGCGTAAAACTTTTTTGTGCCTCAGGACCTACTATGGAAAAATTTGAACTCTTTACTTTACCACCAACCAGAAAAAGGTTAATATTGCTGTTTGTTACAAGCTCGTTTATAATATTTACACCATTAGTAATTACAGTTATGTTTTGTGCTGTCTTTAAGTTCCTTGCTATTTGGTAGGTAGTTGTGCCTGTATCTAAGATTATTATCATCCCTTCTTTAATCCTCTTTACAGCTTCTTTTGCTATTTTTTCTTTTTCTTGTATAAATTCTTTTGCTCTTTGAGAAATAGGTGGAACAATTGTAAATCCTTCTTTTAGAATTGCTCCTCCATAATTCTTCTCGATTATTCCTTCCTGCTCAAGTTTTTTGAGGTCACGTCGGATAGTCTCATCTGATACATTGAAGATATTGCACAATTCTGTGACAGTCACACTCTTTTTTTCCATTAAGATTTCCTTTATCTTTTGCCTTCTTGTTGCAGAGAGCATACCTTTCATCACCTATTCTTCTATGTGGATTTGTGTGTCAACTTATATATATTCTACTCAATTTTTTGAGGAATTGCAATATGAAATTCAAAAGAATTACACAAGATTGGTCAAGACAAGTTGCTAAGATTGCAAATAAAAAAAGACTGCTTTCTTCTCTCGCAGCCTATTACAACAACTTCAATATTACTTAGCTCAAATTAGCATCAAAAATGATTTACTTCCTCTCTTTTAAGTCTTCGAAGAGCAACAATCTTGTTTCCTCTCTGATTCTGTTTTACCTTCTCACAAAGAGAAGAAACTATCATAAGTCCTCGTCCGAATTCATACAAATCCTCAATTTTCTCATCTTCCTCATAAGGTGTGTACTCTTTGAACACTTCTTCAATATCAAACCCTTCACCTTCATCTTCTACCACAATATAACTAAGTTTTTTGTCAACAACTCCTATCTTTACTTTCACGCTTTTTGAACTATCACCTTTGTTCCCATGAATAATGGCATTTATCAAAAGCTCATTTACTATAAGTTTGAATTCTAAAAGCTCTTCGGCAGTAATATCTGCCTCTCTCATCAAAAATGAAAGTATTTCCTTTTCAATTGTCTTGACAAGTTGAAGACTGCTACTAAAAACAAGCTGTAAAAACTTATTCTCCATTTCTTCCTCGCAACCTTTCTTCTTCTAAATTTTATTACTGCTTCTTTAAAATTACTTTTTTACACTACAACTACTTTTTTAACTTTTGAAGAATTCCTTCTATTACATATATACCCCTAAAAATTCAGCATTACACAACTTATCTTTTGAATTTCCACCTTTAAATCCTTCTTTTTTCAAAAAAACTCTTTAAAAGGGCTTTGCATTCTTCTTCGCATATTCCGCCTATTACTTCAACTTTATGATTTAGGTTTGGATCTTGAGAAAGCTTAAAACAAGATTCTGCAGCTCCCATTTTAAAGTCCCTTGCACCAAAGTAAAGCCTATCAATCTTACTTAGAACTATCGCACTCATACACATAGGACAAGGCTCTTTTGTCACAACCATCTCGCAGCCTCTTAAGTCCTTTGTAGATAGCTTTGATGTGGCATCAAGTATCGCAAGGATTTCTGCGTGAAATATGGCATTTTTGCTATCATTTTTTTGTATACTAATAATCTCACCATCTCTGAGCACTGCTGCCGCTATGGGAATGTCTTCCATAGAACTTACATAATCTATTAGTTTTTTCATTACATTATATATATACATCAACTTTTCACCCTTTTTCTTTATCAATTTTTAACAAATTTTTTTGAATTTTTTTGTAAGCCAAGTATGCAAAAACATGTTTATCCTACTTATCTTTAGTGATACTATTATTTATAGCAGTAAAAAGCTTATGGAGTGAATCAAGTTGGAAAATGCAAATCAGTTTATAACAAAATATATATACCTTTTTGCAATAACAAGCTTAGTATTTCCAATTTTTATGATGTTTTCTTCGTTTGTCATGACCAAGAACCCATCTAATTTATTTATATCATTTTTGATAATGAATGCATTGTTTTTGTTGATTCCCTATCTTATCAAAAAAAGAAGCACAGGACTGTGGGAAAAGATCTTAAATATCTTGTTCATAATAATAATCCCGCAAGGCTTTGCTTTGATTGTCTTAAAACCTTATGGAATTTTGGAGATGTTCATAGGCCAAATCTTTTGTATGGGCCTTTATATTCACTCCTACTTAGTTTATGAAAAAGAAGAAGTTAACATTTCACTTGGCGCAATTTTAGCTGGGCTTTGGGCTATTATAATTGTCAGTGGACTTTCAACTTTTTTGAACGTCCCAAAAAATATTATAAACCAGTATTCTACCTACTCAATAATCTTTCTTATTGCAAGTGTGTATCTTTCAAATAGGATAAACTTGGAAAATTTAATTAGCCGCAGATACAGACGTACAAACAGCATATCAACAAGTATAAGCTTTATAAATCTTTTTTTGAGTTTAGCATTTATTGTAATTTTACTTCTTTTATTCAAATTCAAAGGCTTTGCGCCCTATGTTGTTGCTTTCATTGTTGAGACAATAAAGTTTATCTTTAAAATAATAAAAAAGATATTAGAATTTCTAAATTCACTTTTTGCAACAACTAAACCTATGTCAAACTCTAACAATGACATTGCAGAACTTCTCAAAAACATGAAACCTGCTAAAAAGAGTTTGATTTCTCAAATACTTGATGTAATCGGCTATCTTTTGGCCCTTGGAATACTTGGTTTTCTCATTTACAAAGCACTTGGATTTATAAAGATTGCTA
This sequence comes from Caldicellulosiruptor sp. F32, assembly GCF_000404025.1. NCBI lineage: Bacteria > Bacillati > Bacillota > Caldicellulosiruptorales > Caldicellulosiruptoraceae > Caldicellulosiruptor > Caldicellulosiruptor sp. F32. The sequence goes on along the minus strand of NZ_APGP01000076.1, from coordinate 9,216 downwards.
TTGAAGAGATGATAAGAAATTTGCTTTTGTTTTTGGCAAAGGTCACAAATAACATTCAAATGGTAGAAAGAGGTCAAAACTATACTGATATTAAGACGTTTATACTTGCAAAAAAGAGGCCAAAAGCTAAACCGAAGCAGACAAAGATTAAAAAGATAAATCTCAAGAAAATTTCGGATTTGAACTTACGCCTAAGAATCATTTTCAAGCTTACAATGGAGTACTTTTATCAAAAGAAAAACTATAATCTAAAAACCTCTCTCACTCCACTTGAGATGGGAAGACTAATTGCAAGAGGTGAACTTGTAAACAATAGCATTATTGAAGATTTAATTGATGAATATAATAAAGTGAGATACCACAAAAAATATAGCGTTATCTCGACAGAACAATTTGAAGAGTTTGTTAAAAATCTCAAATGACCATTTTTGGTGGTATATCAAAAAATCTGAATGAATAATCTATTATCAGAAACTAAAACTCTTTAAAATTCATGAAATTAAGAAGATATATTCTTATTGTCATCAAGAAAGCAAAGCTAAGTCAATATTTCATTCCTTTACTTGCAATTTTTTGTTTTATTGTGCTTACACTTGTTTACATTTTTTACAATCCAAAACCACAAGCTGTTGAAACCTCGGCACAATCTCAAGCTTATGTAGCGTTGATATTCGAAGATGCAGGAATGGATGAGCAAGAGATTCAAAAACTTTTGGAGATTAATCTTCCATTTGATGTTGCAATCATTCCTTTCTTGCCTTTTTCCAATAAGATTGCTCTTATGTGCAGCAAAAATAATAAAGAGGTTCTGATGCACCTTTCAATGGAACCCGAAGACCAGAATACTGTTTGGCTAACTCCGCGCAGTATAATGAATAATACTCCTGATGATGAGGTGGAGAAAGTATTCAAAGATGCAATGTTAAATCTACCGCACAGCAAAGGCTTTAGTATTCATTTGGGAACACTTGTGTGTACAAATGAGAAAATAGTCAGCCACTTAGTGAACTTGGCAAAGGCAAACAATATGATAATTGTTGACTCAACATCATCACCAAGATCATTATTTCCAAAGATTGGAAAGCAAAAAGGTATTGATGTGATACCCCATGATGTCATACTAGACTCAAAAAATGAGCTAAAGCCTATACAAGACAAATTTAGACTCCTTTTTAACAAAGCAAAGAAAAAAGGTTTTGCAGTGGGAATTGGACATTTGGGGCAGGAAGGTGGCCTTACAACTATTGAGGCATTTAAAGAAGTATTAAAAGATGCTCAAAGAGAAAACATAAAATTTGTATTTGTGTCAGATATTGCTAAATTAATTAAACAAACTGACTAAAATTTTTAATTGAATTTTAGAGAAGCCCAACATATAATTAATATTTGGAAACTACATGCGAAAAAAGAAGGGAGTCGGTAGCAGAAAAGATGACAAAAAGACTTGTAGCATTTGCAGTTATTATCATGTTTATATCAACTTTTTCTACAGCTATATTTGCAACAGGTATACAAAACCTTCCTGAAAAAGCACACTTTTCAATTGAACCAAAAGGAAATGCAGTTGAGATATTAAAAGGAAACCAGGTTGTGGCCAAGATTTTACCACCAGAACTTTTAAATAATACTTCAACAAAAAAATCGGAAGAGATTTTTACAATTGATATTCCTTTTATTGAAAATGGAGCTATCAAATGGAGGATTGAAAAGAGCGAACCTTCGGATATCTCGTTTTTAACAGAGGGCAAAAACAAAGTTTTAAAGCTTGATTTTCACACAATGAATGCCTTTTATAAAATAACTTCGCCTTATATTTCTCTTAAAGATGAATATCAATCTGTGATGCTATCGTTTGACTACAAAGTAGACTACCAAAACCTTATTCACTTTAAAGAAGAGGAAAATGTAAACGTCGAGATAGCAATCTTTGGTGAAAATAAAACAAAGATATTGTCATTGCCTGAAAAGCTAAAATTAACCCCTGGTTGGGGAACGTTTAAGACATCATTTTCTCTGCCAATTGATGCAAGGTATTTATCATTTGAAGTTTCTCAAAATGGCAAGAATGTTAAAACTGTGCAGTTTAGAAATTTCAAAATAGGTTTTGTAAAACCGTCAAAGTACTCCTTTGCGCTAAAGCGCGTTGATAAGTACAATAACTTAATAGAACAGGTGTTTGAAAATGGTTTCCAGAAGATAACCAGAAAAGTTTTTGTATCATCATCAGAGGATGTGATAAGTGTTGAAGAGATTTTGAAATCAAAAGAAGACCACCAGGTTTTTAAGGAATACTCACCTGTTGTGTTTGAGTCAAAACCGCTTTTTATTCTAAAGCGTGATTATTCAATTTCAAAATTTACAAGCCCAATGTATGTAACAGATTCCCTTTCTGACTTTTATCTTAAGCTTGACAACTGTGCAATGGGCTATGCTAATAATTACGATTCTATTGAAACTTATAACTTAAAAAATAAAGCAAATGTATTCTTGTTTTTTTCAAACTCGGATGATATAAAGTATTTCCTAATTGGAAAAAACAAAGAGCATATCTGGACAACAACACAGCTTTTCAAAAAGGGTTTTGAAAAAAGCTTCACTTATTCTATCTTCCCAGCAGACTTCGGTTATGCTATAAAATCACGCGCGCCTGATGGTAGAAAAGGTATTTTAGTATTTTCCAACCATGCTGATTCAAATATGATTTCAATTATAAAAGCTATAATGTTTGGCACAACAGATACAAAAGATAGCTCATATATGAAAAAAGGATTTGAAGGGTATAAAATCCCAATAACATGGGGATTTTTCTACAAATCTATAAAAGGAATACCTGGTTTTGACAATCCTGAGTACAAGAAACTCATTGAATTTCTTGCTCAAAAGGGCATAGAGGTTGTGCTTCACACAGCATCGCCTATTGCAAAAGAAAACACCCCGCAGCTTATCGAAAAGGCATTAAATGCTACAAGTTATTTAAAACTTGATGACTGGATTGACCACAGTTTATCTGATGGTACTCGTTGTGGAGATTTGAAAAGCGAAGGAGCTATAAAAACAAGCAAAAACTACACATTTAATCTTTTTTTAAAGCATGGTTATAAATACTGCTGGTCTTATTTGGATGTGAAGTTAGATGACCTCAATATGCTCGAACCAAACCAGGTAAACAAACATCCACAAATTTTCTTTAAAAATTATAATTTTGGTGAAGGTGATTCTTTATACCAATGGAATTCTGTAAGGTACAGAAATCTTTTGTCAATGCTGACAAAGCCGCGGCTTGAAAAGTTTGTAAACGAAAACGGAGTCTGTATTATACACGATTATTTTGCTCATCCTATGCAGAAAAGAAAATTTTTTATTGTGAAAAACAAGAATGTATATATAAGTCGGCAACTTGACAATAACCTGAAACTCGTAGCAATATTTAGAGACAAAAAACTTTTGTGGGTACCCACCGTAAAGCAGTTTGTCAATTATGAAATCGCACTGAAAAATGTAATAATTACTCCCCTTGACAAATCAGCTTTGCTTGTTGACAACAAAAATGGCTTTGATATAAAGGACTTTACGCTCATTACCATCTTACAAAATGGTCAAGAAAGAAGAATTGTAACAACACTTGTACCAGGAATAAATATAATTTCACTGCCACAATAACAAAAAAGGTTTCTACCTTTCTTTCTGTTACGGGTAGAAACCTTTTCTTTTTAAATCTTTATTCTCCAGCTGAAATAACAGCTTCATATTTTTCAATTACAGCTTTTTGAACCATATCGCGCATCTCTTGGTTTATGGGATGTGCAATGTCTTTGAATTCACCCTCTGGTGTCTTTCTGCTCGGCATTGCAATAAATAATCCATTTTGCCCCTCGATAATCTTAATGTCATGCACAACAAAACAGTTGTCAAATGTCACAGATACAATAGCCTTCATCCTGCCCTCATTTGTAATCTTTCTAATCCTAACATCTGTCACCTGCATAAGCCCATCCTCCATGTTAATTTTACTTTCTGTTTAGTTTATATAATTCTACATTTTTCTATCTTTCCCTTTAGTATTTCCAACAAATTTTCCTTTCAATTTAGTGCATTTTATATAAATTTTATGAAATTACTTGATTATTTATCGAAAATTCAATCTTTTTGTTTTCTGCATCAAGGGTATCTAAAATCAAAAGGCTTTTATAATCTATATCAATGCTTTTTTTATCCTTTGTGGCAATCAAAACCCCAACTCCCACCAATGTAGACTCAAATTCACTGAGCAAGTCTCTCATCCCACGAACAGTACCACCGCCGCGCATAAAATCGTCTATAAAAAGCACCCTTGAGCCTCTTTTTATAGCCTTTTTTGCCATTGTCATTGTCTCAATCTTCCCTGTTGTTCCTGAGATGTATGAGATATTGACTGTTGAGCCTTCTGTAAACTTGCTTCCACTTCGCGCAACAACCAATGGTTTGTTAAAATACTGTGCAACATAAGATGCAAGTGCAATTCCTTTTGCCTCAACAGTGGCAATGTAGTCTATTTCTTTTTCTAAAAAAAGCCTCAAAAAAATCTTTGCAGCCTTTTTAATTATCTCTGGGCTGAATACAATGTCGTTTATATATACAAATCCCCCAGATACAATTCTCTCTGGGTTTTGAAGCTCATTTTTCAAAAAGTTCAAAAATTCTATCTCATCCTCTTTCTTCATAACCGGAATATAATAAACACCGCCAGCAGCACCGCTTATTGTCTCAAGCCTGCCTTGTCCTGTCTCAACAAATACCTTTGATATGAGGTCAATATCTTCACTCAAAGTAGATTTAGCACAGTTCAATTTCTCACAAAAAAAACTTAAACTAAAAATCTTCATTGGATTTTGCGTTAAGATATTAGTAATATATATAAGCCTTTCGGCCTTTCCTGCCTTTTCCATTCTAAACTTTGCACCTCCAAAATAAAAAGCCCCAATATTGAGAATAATTATATCACACTTGCCGAATGATATAAAGAAAAATTAAATTAACGTTCGATAAGTTAAAATTATTTTAACAATTCAAACAAAAAAGAAGTATAATATAAAATGTATGATAGTTTCAATATTGAAAAAATTTCTGTTGTTGGAGGTAAGTTTTTTAATGAATAAATTTTTTTTAATCGGCATTGGTGGAATATCGATGAGTGCAATCGCACTCATTCTTAAAAATCATGGACATATTGTAGAAGGTTCTGATATGCAAGAGAGTATAACCACCAGAATGCTTAGGGAAAAGGGAATTAACGTATATATAGGACATGATGAAAACCACATAAAAGGCGATGAGATAGTAATTTTCACAGCGGCCATTCCAAAAGACAATCCAGAACTTGTAAAGGCAAAAAGGCTGGGACTTAAAGTTTATGAAAGAGCTGAATTTTTAGGAATGCTCATGAAAGATTATAAAAATGTTATAGCGGTTTCTGGCACACATGGAAAAACCACTACTACTTCAATGATAGGATACATTTTAAAAAAAGCTCTTTTAAATCCTACAGTCTTGGTTGGGGCATTTGTAAAACAGCTTGGTGGAAATTTCTGTATTGGTTCCAGTGAGTATTTAGTTGTTGAGGCATGTGAATACGTCGATAGTTTTTTAAATTTCAATCCCAGCATTGGTGTAATTTTGAACATTGACAATGACCATTTGGACTATTTTAAGGATATAGAGTCAATCAAAGACTCCTTCAGAAAGTTTGCTCTCAAAATTCCCCAAAACGGATTTATTGTTGCAAATCTTGACGATGAGAATGTTTATTCAGTTGCAAGTTATTTAAAGCAAAATGTAATATATTTTTCCACCAAAACAAAGGCAGATTTTTGGGCAGACAATATAACTTCATGCAATGGCTATTATGAATTTGATGTTGTTAACAAAGATTTTAAACATCTTTGCCATATTAAACTTAATATCCCTGGATTTCACAATGTGTATAATAGCTTAGCAGCTTTTTCAGTTGCATACACATTGGGAATTGATAAAAATACTATCAAAGAAGCTATTTTTGAATTTTGTGGCGCATCTCGAAGACTCGAGAAATTAGGTAAAATTGACGGCATAGTCCTTTATGATGACTATGCTCACCACCCTACTGAAATAGAAGCAACACTTAGGACGTTGAAAAAATTAGCCAAAGAAAAAGTTATTGTAATCTTTCAGCCACATACATTTAGTAGACTCAAAAGTCTCATGGAAGGGTTTGTAAAAAGTCTTTCTTTAGCAGACAAAGTTATTGTCACTGATGTCTATGCTGCGCGGGAAAAGAACGTGTACGGTGTTAGCTCAAAAGATTTATATGAAAAGCTCAAAAAAGCAGGTGTTGACTGCGAGTATATAGATCAATTTGAAAAAATAGCAGAATATGTATTGAATACTGCTCAAAAGGGTGACATTGTTGCAACAATCGGTGCGGGTGATGTAAACAAGTGTATAGAGTTAATACTTGACAAATCACCTGTGAAATCATAAGAAAAAAGCTGCCTCAAAAACCCAAGAAAGTAAATGACCATGTGAGGCAGCTTTTTTATCTTACTATCAAAAGTTTTTGACCAGGAAAAATTTCAGCATTTTCTAATTGATTAAAACTCATTAGCTTTTCAACTGTTGTTTTATACTTTTTGGCAATTTTCCAGAGGGTATCACCTTTCTGGACCGTATAGATATACATTGAGGCAAGTCTCTCTTCTTCTTTTTCTATCTTTTCGAGCATCTGTACATCACTTATGATCTCCACATTTACAGAGCGTTTTGCCCAAAGTTCAGCCACCAGATGTGCCCTTATTTCAACTTCGTTTGCTGACAAGATAGAAAATGACAGGTTTTCAATATCAATGTCATCATAGACCTTGTCTTGTTCTTCAGTTCCATCCAAGTCAATCTTGATGGAAAATGGGATTTGGGTGGTTGCACTTTTTATAATGTCCTGCTCATCCTTTGAAATATAAATCAAAAAGACAACAAGTACACCTTTTACTTGAGCTGCATTCTTTTCAGCCTTTACCATGTCAATTTCAACTCTACCAGACAACGAAAAAATCTGCTCTGGTTCACTTGGAAGAACTACTACCTCTTTGATTGTGTGTACCTGCCGAGTTTTTCCAACAAACTGTTCTATGTTCAAAAACTTCTTAGACTCTTTTAGTTCATGCATTGTGGAATAAACATCTACAATAGGTTCAATTGTTTCAAGCTGATTGAATGCTATCTCTGCCTCAACCACAATGTCATATTCAATTCTCCTTAGCTCCCCTACCTCATCTGTCTTGGGAGAAACTTTAAAGCTCTTTATATAAAACTTCACAATAGGTTCTAAGTCATCTGGAATATTCGAAAGTTCAACAAAATGTTCAGCAAACATTTCATGTTCAACCGTCTCAAGAGGATTTTGACCTATGTCAGGAGAATAAAGAGTCTTGATATCAATCTTCAAATCAATAGCAAGCTTCTTTCTGTCAAACTTGATATTCTTATCAGATAGTCTTGCAAATGAGCGCAAAATCTCTCTGATTGAAGATTTTCCTTGTGGAATCTCTAAGATTTCCTTTTTAGTAATTTGCTCTGTAAATGTAAGTGGGTTGGAAATAGTAATTCTTTCTTTTAGGAACCTTAACGATTCATCTTCAATATGGTCTAAATACTCAATTGAGGTTGACGATTTGACTAAAAGGCAAATCTCAACTATTGCTTTTGCTGAAAGTTTTCTTTGGCTAAGTGCCGAGCAATAGCTGTATATAAGGTCATCTTTTACCTCATATGCCATACCCGGTCTTACTCCCAACATATCAAACACCTTAGAAAACTCGGCACAGCTTGAAACAAAGGAGATTTTCTTAAGCGGGTCATTTGAAAGGTAAATTATTCTAAAATCCACTTCACCCTGAACCACCACCCTATCATTTAAAACCTCTACGCTTGTGATAAAAACATCTGCATCTGTCTGCAATACTTTTAGGACATCAGGCTTTATCTCAGGAAGTAAAATCTCCCCTTCCACAATAACTTTTTGCGAGTCTGACCCATACACGTTCATGTACTCAATCTTTTCATACCTTTTATCCAATTTTAAAGTTAACCTCCATATAAACTCATCTTTTCTCTAATAAAATATATGCAGGGACGTCCGGATAATATGTAAAATAAAAAAAGAGCTTATTCTCACAACCTCAGAATAAGCTCTTTTTTAAAGTGTTGACAAATTGATATTTTTGGTTATAATTAAAACGTACAAGTAAAATTGATAAAAAGCCGTTTTTTACATAACATTTACCTTTGTATTTGTCCTACAAAGAATTATTTCAACTGTATTTGTTATAAGGTCTGAATAGGTATAGGTCACACACCTGAACTGTTTGCACTCTCTGTCAATCGGGAACTTGACAACAAAGATATTTGAATAAGTGTTCTCCAAGATACCTTCTACTTCAATCATTTTTTTGCGTCCTTTGTTTGCACGCACAAGTACTTTTTCGCCTTTGAGGGCCTCAATGTCCTTTTTGATCTGCTGAAGGTGTAGCTTATCAACCACCTTAACATCACTGCCCCTCTTAAAAAATTATTTAATTTGAAAGCTACATTGACATTATTCACCATTTTGCTACATCTAAAAACATAATTATTATATCACTATTCTTTTTTTTTGTAAATAGAGGGGAATAAATATTATAAAGTGTTTTTTTAAATATGTCAATAAGCCAAATGAGGCAATTTTTCAAAAATACCGGTTAATAACTCACTATTTTAGAGTTTTGACTATTTTTCTTATGAATTCTCTTTAAAAAGCCTTTTAAGCTTTAGAAATAGAATTTGATCTTAGTGTAAAATATTTATAGGATTTGAGATGGCAAAAAGCTCCCTCCTCTTGGCACAATAGAAAGAAAGATGTAAAATATAAGGTTGAAAAAAACAAAAAAGAAAAGGAAAAACAAACCAAAGGAGGGAGCAAAATGACTAAAAATATTGTATCAAAAATAGAAGAACTTTTAAAGACTTTTGAGGACGGATTAGAGAAGATAGTGAGAAGGGAGAAAGATTTAACAGAATATTCAATTGAGCTTAAGAAGCAATTGGACCAGATAGGTAAGGGGATGATAGAGGAGGCATGTAAATTTATAGATGAAGGAGACTTGTCAAGAATTTTGTGTATCCAATTCATAGCGTAAATTGAAGAGTTGTAAGATTTCGTAAGTGTAG
>NZ_APGP01000075.1:0-1278 GCF_000404025.1 Caldicellulosiruptor sp. F32 | reverse complement strand
TGACTGGCTGTGGATTGTACCAGTCTCCAGCGGGGTTTGTTTCGGGGTTGTTATAATACTCAGAATAATGAGAATTTATTATATCTAATTCGAATATGTCGACTATTTCTGATATATTTTGAGGATATACATCTAAAAATGTGAGTAACCCTTCGAAATTTTGTGTCCCAAACAAGAGCTTGTATAATAAAATTTTTTTCTCAATATCGTCAAGTTCTATCGGTTTATTGTTTTCAAAAGAAATATCCTCATTGTAAAAAATTTGAAAAAATACGTTTTATTAAATCCTCAATTTTTTCTTTTTCTGAAGATGTTTCTTTTGATAATTTCAAAGAAACTATTTCCCAAAATGCAACTGCTCTACACACTCCTTTGACAGCAGATGAAGGTAAATAAGGTATTCCCCAGATATAATCAAGAGTTAGTGATGTTTCAAAAACATGTTCAGTTCCTAATCCCACAACAAGTCTTGTAATATTTGTAAAGTTGGTATCAACTACTTTTACAAAGTGATTAGAAAGCAGATACTCTTCTATGTTTTTCATTTTGTTAGTTATTTGATGCTCAATAATGGAAAGATTTTCTTCTTTTATGCTTTTGAATAACTGTTGAAAAAATTTATTTTTGTATTTTTGATTTATAACGCAATTTTCTTTATTACGAATTTTAACTGAAATTCCTTTTGAAAAAGCAAGTCCAAAGTTATCAAATTCAACTATGACTGAATTAGGCTGCGAAACTAGTTGTGAATTACTTTTCGGATTCTTCTTCTGTTGGTTTTTCATCTTTTATTTCCACCTCAACAATTCTTTTTAACCACTCTGCAAGTTTAAGAATTTCTGTTGTTTTAAAAAGAAGTTCTTCGTAGCTAACATTTATTAGATATTCTACCAAATTGGCAAATATCCTTCCTTCTTTTTCTGAGAACCATTGATTTATAATCTGGTAGACCTTTTCATTATTCTTTTTGTAGAATGTCAATGTAGCTAAAAGCCCATTGTTTGTTATCATAGCAGGGAGTCTTTTCAAATCAGATTTAAACTTTGAAAGCTCTTCGTTTTTACCTGCCAATTGAGTTTTGTAAATGCGAATTTTTTTGAGGCAAAACTGCGCTATCTCTTGTTCTATACTTTTTATACTCATTTTAGTACTTACCTCCCATTATTTGACCTCAGAGTTTGCGGTTAGCTTTAAGGTAGTTTTTACTTTGATAAAACCTCTTCCCAGAGTTGAATCTGCGCCAAGCTGAAGAAGTTTATTGTCAAGTAGTTTTCTGAG
>NZ_APGP01000074.1:0-1860 GCF_000404025.1 Caldicellulosiruptor sp. F32 | reverse complement strand
AACACATCCTCTTAATTCTTCTATCGCTTGCCTTGCCGTCTCAATCTCTTTCTTGGCAAGCTTTCTGAGCGCAGCAGGCAAACATGCCTTCAAAACCTCTATCACCTTCTCTTCAGCACTCTGCAAGTATTCTTCAAACTCTAAAAATAACTTTAAATGTTTTCTTAAGAACATTATAGCAAATAGAGAGGAAAACATCAAACATATTTTCTTATTCGTGGGCTAAAATAGTAACCTGTGCTTATTTTAACATAAGATGGCGTGAACTTCAGAAAAATCAAAAACACAATAGAAATCTAACTAAAACTGTGTTATAATATTTATTGACTTCAAAATTATTAACTTTAAAGTTAATAACTCTGGAGTTAGTAACTTTAAAGTAGGTGATTTTATGTTTGTTGGGAGAAAGTATGAACTTGAAACGTTGAACAGACTTTATAACGAAGACAAATTTCACTTTGTTGTTGTGTATGGAAGAAGGCGTGTTGGAAAAACTACTCTGCTTACTCAGTTTTGTAAAAACAAACAATCAATATTCTTTGTTGCTGAGGAATACAATGATAAAATTAACCTTGAATCTTTTTCTGATAAGGTACTGTCTTATTTTAACCTTGGTGGGTTAATAAGTCGGTTTGAATCATGGGAGAAGGCATTTATGTTTTTGGCACATCAGGCAAAGGATAAGAGATTGATTGTTGTAATTGACGAATTTCCTTATATAGTAAATACAAACAAAAGTATACCATCACTTCTGCAAAATTTGATTGACCATCATTTAAAGAACACCAAACTTTTTTTGATTGTCTGTGGATCTTCGGTAAGTTTTATTGAAAAGGAAGTTTTAAGCTATAAAAGTCCTTTGTATGGACGAAGAACTGCTCAGTTAATAGTGGAACCGTTTGATTTTTTTGAGAGCAGAGAATTTTTCCCTAATTATAATTTTGAAGAACAGGTGATTGCATATGGAGTTTTAGGAGGAATTCCTCAATATTTGAGTATCTTTGACAATACAAAAGACATATACGAAAATATCAGGACAAAAATATTGGACAAATCATCATATCTTTATGAAGAACCAAAACTGCTTTTAAGACAAGAGGTAAGAGAACCTGCTTTGTATAATTCGATAATAGAAGCTATCGCAACAGGAAGCAGCAAATTAAATGAGATAGCTACAAAGGTTGGAGTTGAAGTTGATAAATGTGCAAAATATATTTCTGTACTTATAGATTTAAAAATTCTTGAGAGGGTAACTCCTCTTTTCTCGGAGGCAAAAAGCAGAAAAAGTATTTATAAAATTAAGGATAATTTTTTTAGATTCTGGTATCGATTTGTTTTTACCAACAAGAGTTTAATTGAACAGGGACTGATTGATGAAGTTATCGATAATAAGATCAAGCCTTTCATGAATGAGTTTATTGGAGAGGTTTATGAACAAATATGTATGGATTACCTTAAAATTTTAAACAAGGAGAAAAGATTGCCTTTCATTTTTGAAAATATAGGTAAATGGTGGGGGAATAATCCCTACAAAAAGCGTGAAGAAGAAATTGATATAGTAGCATTCAATCAAGATAATATACTATTTGGTGAATGCAAGTGGAGAAACCAAAAGGTTGACATGTCTGTTTTAAATAACCTGATAGAAAAGAGTATGATTTTCAACTACTGTAAGAAATTTTATGTTTTATTTTCAAAAAGTGGTTTTACAGATGAGGTAATAAGTTTTGCCAAACAAAATCCTCATGTATTGTTAATTAGTGAATTTGAGGTTTAAAACAAAAAGATTTGTAATTTTGTTTTTCGCATATTTTTTGAACTATTCAACTACCAAAAAAGGCTATAAAATAAATCTTAAAA
>NZ_APGP01000073.1:0-20944 GCF_000404025.1 Caldicellulosiruptor sp. F32 | reverse complement strand
TTCTGGCCTGGCTTGGACTCAGTACCAATCAGGCAACTTCAATGCCCAAGATGTTTCATTAGCTAAGTGTGGTAACCAATATTCTCAGAATACTATCTTGTTGAAGCTGCTAACTGTGTGATGTAGCACACATTCCGTTATAAAGCTTTCTACAACAAGAAGTTCTCAGAGGTGGACCTGTCATCAGCATAAACGTGCCCTCGTCCTCACCGCAAGACGTTTGATTCCTTTGATCTTTGCAATGCTCAGCAAAGGTCAAATCTATGAAGAAAGAGGTGACGTTTACAATACTTAGCTAATCCCAATTTCTTAATTTAATGTTCCTTTCCAAACAAGCTGCCAGTTAAATTTTTCCATGCTGAGCGGCTCGGTATTCTATTGCCTTTTTCACCCTAATTATCTAAAAAAATTTTTTTAAAAACCCCCTTGACATTATACCGTTTGTCTTTCTCATTACATTTAACACCTGTCGTTTATACATACAATAATTAGCAGCTGATGCCACCAGAGTTTGAGAAGGACTGTATAGAAACATACTGTAACTTATATTTTGATTCACATTTATATAATATATTCCAAGCTTGTACCATATGCTCTGTTAGTTTTAGTATACCAAAATATTATCAAAAAAACAATTGAAAATACTATTAAACCTAAAAAATACTTTAAAAACTTTATTTGCCAATAAATGTTGCCATTATTTTTTGGCAATTTAATTTGATATTAGTACAGTTAAAATTTTTACTGATATAATTCTGATATAAAATCAAGCTTTACATAATAATATTACTTCTTAAATAATTTATTTGCTTTTTATCTGGCACAACAACAGACAACCTACTAAACTCAAATTCCTGCGTTTGTAAAATCGTAATGTTTCTTAATATGAAAATCAAAAAAGCTTTTGCGAAGATTTTTCCTTCACAAAAGCTTTAGTTTTACCAATTTTATCTTTTAGCTGTATGGCATCAAAGCTTTTAAATGTCAATTTCAAAACTTACACTCCATAACAAATCATATATTTATTCTCCTCTTTTGCTTTTTTAATCTTCTTCAAAAGTTCCTTAAGACTTTGGTCTTCTTTTGTCCTCGGGTCACTTTCTACTACTTTCTCTAATTCAGGAAGAGACTCGGGCGGTATCAATGTGACTCCATTTACGTCTATACCATAAAACTCTTTATCAAAACCTCCTCCAACATAGGTTTTTACTCTCCTCAGCCCCATCTCCCACCAGTCCAATACAATATCACTATCCACATATATACAATCATACTTTTCAGGCTCATACTCACCATAATATTTGTTTCTATCTATCTCGTCAATAATACCAAATTCACACATTGTACCTTTGTACATTTATAAAAACACCTCCATAATGTAATAAATTAACACAACTTTATTATTTACCAAAACTAATTAAATCCCCGGTTGGAACTAAGTTCACGCATACTGCATCTAAATAATACCCATTGTATCTGAATCTGTACACATTAGGAGTTTTACCATCAACAAGTTTTTGTGGCGTTAATTTCAATTCAATAACTCTTTTCCTAAATTCATCAGCCTTTCTTACATACTCACATATATTTGATGCTGCTACTTCTTTACCGTGTGTTTTGAAATGATAATTTAAACACTCAGCTCTTGAACCAAAACTTCCTGGTCCCCATAGATTAAGTAAACTCTGGGGAATTTGACGACTTCCTGTTGATGTGGCACTTCCAAAAGTTTCTCCCCCATCTTTAGCATACCATGTTATTTTAATTCTTTCTTCACAAGTTAAAAGCGGAACTCCACTTACAGTGTATTTGTTCTTCCCAATCCCAACATTAGAAAATTGAAAGCTTTTCTTCATGTTCCCAGTATCTATAGTACCATATACCAAGTCTACTGAATCTATTCCTAAATTTGTTATATCGAAAATAATTGAATCTTCAGTTGCAACCCAATTTAATATAACATAATTTGGTAATGTGTTTCCTAATATTTTTTCTTCGCCTTTATTAGTTTGAATTTCTCTAATTTCAGAACTGCTATCTGAACTACCTAAAATTTCATTGCCATAGTTCTGGGTAATATTAGTAACTTGTTGTGCTCTTAAATCATCTGCTACATTTGCTAAAGTTCCTGTACAAAAAACTCCTACTAATACAAGTATTACAGCTAACATACTTGTAAGTCTTAAGATGCCTTTTCTCATATCCCCAAATCTCCTTTCTATTTTTTACATTATAATTTCTTCTCTACCTACCTAACCAATAACAAAATCCTTATAACTTCTATAGGCTACAAAGGGCAAAAATAATAATTTTAATTACCACAGGCAACACTTTTTCTTTAGTTCAAATTAAAACTTTTTATAACAATGTCACCTCTTTAACTATTTATTTACTTTTACTATATGACAACAACAATAACAATAACAATATGCAAACTGCCCAAATTTTTATTTAGAGTGCTTGTAATATTGCAACAAAAATACAACCATTGTTTTATGCAAAATAAAAAAGCTTTTGCAAAGGAAAAACCTTTACAAAAGCTTTACTTTTACAAATTTTAGCTTGCCTACCTGCAAAACATCGCCGTTTTGAAGTTCAATGTCAAGTTCATTTACCTTCTCACCGTTGAGTTTAACAGCACCGCTTTTTATAAGCCTCATTCCCTCACTTGTAGAGGAGCAAAGTTTATTTTCTACCATGAACCTTGGAAGATAAACCTTAGCATTTGCAAGCTCAACTTCTGGAATATCATCTGGAACATCTTTTTTCTGAAACACTCTTATGAACTCCTCTTCGGCCTTTTTAGCTGCCTCTTCGCCATGGTATAGCTTTACTATCTCTCTTGCAAGTCTCATCTTTGCATCTCTTGGATGCAAAGTCCCTTCTTCAAGCTTTCTTTTCATCTCTTCAATCTCTTCAGGCTCTAAATCGGTTGTTAGTTCATAGTACGAAATCATAATCTCATCAGGGATTGACATTACCTTTCCATACATTATATTTGGCGGTTCATTTATTCCAATATAGTTTCCAAGGCTCTTGCTCATCTTGTTAACACCATCTGTGCCAACCAAAATTGGCATCAAAAGAGCAACCTGGATTGTTTTGCTTCCATACTCCTTTTGCAGCGTCCTTCCCATAAGAATATTAAATTTCTGTTCTGTTGCGCCAAGCTCAACGTCAGCTTCAATCACAACAGAGTCATACCCCTGCATAAGTGGGTAGAAGAACTCATGTATAGAAAGTGGCAAGTTCTTCTCCATTCGCTGGCGGAAAGTTTCTCGTTCAAGCATTCTTGCAACTGTGTATTTTGACGCCAAGTTTATAACATCCAAAAAGTTCATAGGCTCAAGCCATTCGCTGTTGTATCTAATTGTAGTCTTTTGAGGGTCAAGAATCTTCAAAACTTGCTCTTTGAACGGCTCAGCATTTTTCTGAACCTCTTCTTTCGTAAGCTGCTTTCTTGTCTCAGACTTTCCTGTCGGGTCACCAATCATTGCTGTAAAATCACCAATTATCAAAATTATGTTATGCCCCAAATCCTGAAGCTGTTTTAGTTTCCTTAAAACAACAGCATGCCCAAGATGAACATCTGGCACGTTCGGGTCAAGACCAAGTTTTATGTTTAAGGGTCTGTCCTGCTTTAGCTTTTCAATGAGCTCTTCTTCAGTAATTATCTCAGCCGCGCCTTTTTTAAAAACTTTGAGCTGGTGTTCTATGTCCATCTGCGACATCTTCCCCTTTCTATATTTTTATATTCCAAGTCTTTCTTTTACCATCTTTACAAGCCAATATGCTTCTTCAACTTTAAAAAGATAAATCAATCCTGCATAAATTGCCATACCAAGTACAATAGCTATTAAAGTGTAAAGAGAAAAAGGAGCAAAGTGCATATTTAAGTTTATAAACCTTTGCTTAAAAAGATACACAAAAATGCCCATTATTAAGCTTGCAATGAGCGATTTTACAAGCACACTTGCAATCCTCTTCCAACCAATTGATCCAAGCTTTTTGCGAAGAGAGATAAACAAAAGCACTGTTGCTATATAGTTTGCAGACGCAAAGGCCATTGCCGCACCTGTGTGCTTGAATTTATGTATAAAAATTATGTCAAGAATGATATTACAAACTATTGCAATAACACCATTTTTTACTGCTGTTTTTGAATCTTTTAGAACATACAATGTTCTGTTCAAAATATCTCTCAAACCTAAACCCACAAACCCCAAAGAGTAAAACATGAGTGGTGATGCTGTAAGCATAGTAGAATAAACTGTAAAATTTCCTCTCTGGTAAATTAGCCTTGTTATCTCTTTTGAGAGTATCATGCCACCTACTGCAAATGGCATCATAAGAAGAATAATTGAGTTTACTGAAGACACAAAAAATTTTCTGAAATTTTCTTTATCGCCCTTTGCTTGAAGGTTTGAAAGTGTTGAAAATGCCAAAACTGAAATAGATGAAGAAAAAACACCAACTACCATGTCATTGAGCTTCCCAGCATATGCAACCGCAGCAACAGCACCACTACTCGTCCCTGTCAAAAGATACCTATCAATAAACGTGTAAACCTGTGCCATGCTGCTGCTTATAAAAACAGGAAAAGAGAATTTTATCATGTTTATAATATTTCTATCCTTCAATCCAACCACAGGATAGAATTTAAATCCATATTTTTTGGCATTGTATAGCTGATAGACAAGGCTCAAAAAATACCCAAAGACAAAACCAACTGCAACAATGTATATATCTATCTTCTTAAAATATCCAAAATATGATAAAAATATAGCAACAAAAATTGCAAGATTAAACGGAATGCTTGACAAAACTGGTTTTATAAAATTGCCATTTGCCTGAAGAAATCCTTGCAAAATGTTTGCAGAACTTGTAAACAGTATCATGAATATGGTTATTTTAAGTAACCTTGAAGCATAAAATATCTGCTCACTTTTACTTGCATGTACTTGAAGTAAAATGAGCTGTTTTGAAAAGATAAAACCTAAAATTGCTACAACGCTCGATGCAAGAAGTAACGTATTTATTACGCTGTTTGTAAACCTTACTCCTTCATCTCCACCTTTTTTCTCTCTAATCTCAGTGTAAAAAGGAATAAAAGAAGTTGAAAATGCAGCAAATACAGAAGCAAAGAGTATATTCGGAAGCTGCAAGGCCAAAGGAAAAGCATCTGCTTTTATACTGGTGCCAAACCTTGCACCAAACGCTACCTCTCTAATAAATCCTATTAGCTTTGTAAAGACTGTTACAGCAAAAAGTTGCAACGCTATTTTTGTTGCTTTCTTGAACTGCAATTTATGTTCCTTCCTTTCATATTCAAAAAGGTTTTACTCTATGCTTTCTTCTAAAATCTTTTCAATACTCTTAATCTCTTTAATTAACGCCTCTTCGTCAATTGTCAAAAGTCTCCCATCCATGTATAAAATTTCACCATCAACAATTGTAGCATAAACATTTGAAGGATTGCTACTATAAACAATGTTTGAAATAGTATTGTAGCAAGGAAGCATATTTAAATCATTTGCTTTTATCAATACAATATCAGCACTAAAACCCTTTTTTAGTCTGCCTGTGTTGTGAATATCTGCTGCCATCGCAGCATTTACAGTTGCCATTTTCAAAACCTCTTGTGCTTTCAATATTTCAGGAAGCCTGTACATTCCCTTTTCCAAAAGTGCTGCAATGTGAATCTCTTCTAAGATGTTGAGGTTGTTGTTGCTTGCTGCAGAATCTGTGCCAATTGCAACATTAACACCTGATTTAATCAAATTAAAAACTGGAGCAAATCCATTGCCAAGCTTTAGATTGCTAGTTGGATTGTAAACAGCTGTGACACCATTTTCAGCTAAAATCTCAATGTCCTCGTCATCAACATACACACAGTGTGCTGCAATACATGGTCTTGTAAAAAGCCCAGCTTTTTGGCATAGCTTCACAGGCGACATATCGTATTTTTCATAACACTGGTTTACCTCATCTTCAGATTCGCTTAAGTGTATCATTATCCCAGTGTTAAATTCTTCTGATAGCTCAGCAACTTTTTCAAGCAGCTCATATGAGCAGGTATACACAGAATGAGGTCCAAAGAAAACCTTTATCTTGTCGCTTGAATAATTATAAATCAATTCTTTTGTCTCATCAAGTCGCTGCTGCTGTCTTTCATCTGTTTGAAGTCCTCTTGACAAAACAGCCTTGATTCCAGTTTCAAGAGCTGCTTTTGCTGTCATATCTTCATGAAAGTACATGTCAAAAAACATTGTTGTTCCACATTTTAGCATCTCAGCAATACCAAGCAAAGAGGAATAGTAAACTATCTCTTTTGTTAATTTCTCCTCAGCAGGAAAAATCTTTTCAAAAAGCCACTCATAAAGAGGAAGGTCGTCTGCATACGACCTCAAAATGGTTTGACCACAGTGAGTATGTGCATTTATAAATCCAGGCAGAGCAATGAGATTTTCTGCATTTATAACCTTGGTAGCAAACATCTTCTCTTTTGATAGTTCTATACTTTGTGAAATCTCTGAAATCTTGCCATTCTCAATCAAGATATCTCCTTTTAAAACTTCATTCTCTCCATCAAGAGTTATTATAGTTGCACCTTTTATTAATAAGTCCATTATCTACACTTCCCAACTATTAAGATATTTTTTCTGCTCATTTGTGAGCCTATCTATTTCAATTCCAAGCGATTTAAGTTTAGCCATCGCTACATAAGAATCTATTTCGCTTGGCACCTGATAGACTTTTTTATCCAAATTCTTGTAATTTTGCGCAACATAAATGGTACAAAGTGCCTGAATGGCAAATGACATATCCATAATCTCTATTGGATGGCCATCTGCTGCTGCAAGGTTGACAAGCCTGCCTTCTGCAAGTACAAATACATCTTTGCCATTTTCAAGCTTGTAACCTGTGATATTCTTCCTTGCTTCATAAATTTTTATAGCTTTTTTCTCAAGCGTTTCTATGTCAATTTCAACGTTAAAATGCCCGCTATTACACAAAATTGCTCCATCTTTCATCTCCAAAATGTGTTCATATCTTACAACATCTTTGCACCCCGTTGCGGTGACAAATATATCACCTATCTTAGCAGCATCTTCCATCTTCATTACCTCAAACCCGTCCATATATGCCTCTAAAGCCTTTATAGGGTCAACCTCTGTCACTATTACCTTCGCACCAAGACCTTGAGCTCTTTTTGCAATGCCCTTGCCACAAAAACCATAGCCTGCAACAACAACATGCTTCCCTGCAACTGTGATATTGGTTGTCCTCATTATTCCATCCCATGTTGACTGACCTGTACCGTACCTGTTGTCAAAAAGGTGTTTGCAGTATGCATTATTGACTGCAATCATAGGGAATTTAAGCTTTCCATCCTTTTCTAATGCTTTTAATCTTATTATACCTGTTGTAGTTTCCTCACATCCGCCCATTATCTTATCAGAGAGGTTTTCAAGTTTTGTGTGAAGAAGGTATGTCAAATCACCACCGTCGTCTATTATCAGCCTAATATCATTTTCAAGCGTCTTTTCAAGATGGTAAAAGTATTCTTCTTCAGTTGCGCCTCTTATTGCAAAGACTTCAATATCCTCATGTACAAGCGCTGCTGCAATATCGTCTTGTGTTGACAAAGGGTTTGAGCCTGTCACATACACATTTGCTCCAAGGTCTTTCAAAAGCAGTGCCAAATTTGCCGTCTTTGCCTCAAGATGAACCGAGATTGCCACATTTATACCGTTTAAAGGTTTTTCATTAATATAATCTTTTCTTATCTGTTCGAGTATAGGCATAAACCTCTTTGCCCACAGAATCTTCCTCAGCCCTTCTTCCCATAGACAATAGTCTTTTATGATTGCCAACAACACCACATCCTTTTTTGGTTTATTTATACTCTGTTTTTCTCTAAGTCCTTGAACTTTGTATGCTTGTCCAAGAACAAAAGCTCAATTGTTCCAGTCGGACCATTTCTGTGCTTTGCAATTATAAGTTCTGCTATGTGTTTTTTGTCAGTGTCAGGATTGTAATACTCGTCCCTGTACAAAAACGCAACAATATCCGCATCTTGCTCAATTGCACCACTTTCACGAAGGTCAGAGAGTATCGGTCTGTGGTCAGCCCTTGTTTCAGGTGCACGGGATAGCTGTGAAAGAGCAAGCACAGGGACATTTAGCTCTCTTGCCAAAGCTTTTAATGACCTTGAAATCTCAGCAATTTCTTGTTGTTTGCTTTCAAATCTGCCACGAGCTGTCATAAGCTGCAAATAGTCAACCATCACAAGACCAAGACCTTTTTCTTTGAGTTTGAGCCTTCTACACTTTGCCCTCATCTCAGAAACTGTTATGGCAGGTGTGTCGTCAATATAAATTGGAGCATTTGACAAAAGTGCCAAAGCCTTTGCAAACTTTTTCCACTCTTCATCCTCTAAGTTGCCAGTACGAAGTTTGTGACTGTCTATCATTGCTTCTGAGCAAATCATACGGGTTACAAGCTGTTCTTTTGACATCTCAAGCGAAAATATAGCAACAGGAACACCTGCCCTTAAGGCTGCATGCTGGACAATGTTAAGTGCAAAGCTTGTCTTGCCCATTGCAGGCCTTGCAGCAATCAAAATCAGATCTGATGGCTGAAGCCCTGCTGTCATTCTGTCAAATTCAGCAAATCCTGTTGGCACACCTATGATATGTGATTTTCTGAGATACAGTTCCTCTATCTTATTGTATGTTTCAATTAATATTTCTTTTAAATGAGAAAAATCTCTTGAGCTTTTGTGAGAAATCACATTGAAGATAGTCTTTTCAGCAAAATCAACTATATCTTCAACTCTTTCTGTCTGGCTTTTACACTTTTCTATTATCTTCATTGATGAGTTTATAAGCTTTCTAAGTAGCGACTTTTCCTCAACAATCCTTGCATAATATGTAGCATTTGCAGATGTTGGCGTGTTTATAACAAGATTTGTCAAATATTCACTTCCACCAACCGCCTCAAAACTTCCTCTTTCTCTTAGACGTTCTGAAACTGTTATAACATCTATGGGCTTGCCCTCTTCAAAAAGGTCCATGATAGCTGCAAAAACTTCTTTTAGCTGTGGGGTTGCAAAATCATCTTCTGTCAAAATCTCTGTGATGTCAGAAATTACCTCTTTGTCAAGAAGCATCGCCCCAACAACAGCCTCTTCTGCCTCGCGGCTTTCTGGCATTTCACTGTGGCTTTGGAGAATATCAGGTTCCATGGTCAAATCACTTCCTCTTTAGCTTGAGGTCACATGGACTTTCAGTTTTGCCACAATACCTTGATAAAGTCTAATTGAAACCTCATAACTTCCAATTTGCTTTATTGGGTCTTCAAGCTCAATCTTTTTCTTGTCCATGTCAATTCCAAGCTGTCTTTTTATCTCATCAGCTATTTCTTTGTTTGTAATAGACCCAAAGAGTTTTCCGTTTTCACCTGCTTTCGCTTTTATTATTACCTGACTTTTCTCAAGCTTGTCTGCAAGGTCTTTGGCAAGCATAAGCTCTTTTTCTTTTTTCTTCTGCTCAGCCTCTTTCTTTTCTTTTATGTGCTTTTCTAACCCCTCTGTTAAAGGTGCTGCGAGCTTTCTTGGAATTAAATAATTTCTTGCATACCCATCATTTACTTCAACAATTGAGTCTTTTTTACCCAAGCCCTTGACATCCTGAAGAAGCACAACTTTCATAGCAAAACCTACTCCCCTTTTTTATTTTTAAGTTTTTTGATTTTCCACAATGTATTCATCAATTGCTTTGAAAAGTATATCTTTTGCCTCATCCAAGGTTACATTTTCAAGCTTGCTACCTGCTGTCTCCAAGTGTCCGCCACCGCCTATTTTTTCTAAAATTAGCTGGACATTTATCTTGCCGTTTGACCGGGCACTAATTAATACTGTGTTGTCTATTTTGCAGACTACAAAAGATGCATCAATCCCTTTTATATTCAAAAGCTCATCTGCTACCTTTGCTATTATAACATTATTCCTGCAAGTTTGTGAATAATCAATAACAACTGCAATATTTCCATAAAGTACCTGTGCATTTGATATAAGCTGGTGCTTTAAAATGTAATCTTCCAAGTCCTCTTTTAGATATTCTTTTATACTCTCAGGCAATGCTTCATTTTCTCTAAGGTATGTTGCAACCTCAAATGTTCTAACACCTACATTTTTGGTAAACCCTCGCGTGTCAATCATAATACCAGCAAGCATAATTTCTGCTTCAACTTTTTTGAGCTTTATTCCTTCATAACTCAAAAGCTCGGCAACGAGCTCTGATACAGACGATGCGTATGTCTCTGAATAGCAAATGAGAGCTTGTTCAATCCAGTCAGCTGCTCTTCTGTGATGGTCAATTACAATTATCTTCTCAAAACTCAGAATCATATTTGGCATATCAACGTAACTTGTCCTCTGCGTATCAACAACAAACAAAAGTGAATTTTTTGTCTTTAGCTTGAGCGCCTTTTGCTCGTCAATTATCATGTTTTCATATTGAGAATCTGATTTTAGCATTTCAACGAAATCCTTTATAGTTGGGTTAAAAGAATTTATAACAATATATGTCTCCTTGTTTAAATTTAAGCAAAGTTTCGCAAGACCAACTGAGGCACCTAAACAGTCCAAGTCAAAATACTGATGGCCCATGATAAAAACCTTGTCAGAGTGCTTTATAATTTCTTTTATAGTCTGTGCCATGACACGTGAGCGGACTTTTGAGCGTTTTTCATGCTCTTTTGTCTTCCCGCCATAAAATTCAAACTTTCCATTGTAGAAAACCACAAGCTGGTCGCCACCACGTGAAAGTGCCATGTCCAGCGCTGTTTTCGCATCTTTTTGAGCTTGGAATATAGAGTCATCTCTTATTCCAATACCACAGCTGATTGTAGGAATTATTCGATTATACAAGTTTACCTCTTTTATCTGATCAAGTATATTAAATCTTCTTTCTTGCATTTTGTAAAACGCTTCTGTATTACAGATGAAAAGGTACTTGTCTCTTTCATATTTCATCAAAAACACATCAGACCTTATCTGGTTATAAAACCAGTCCATGACCCGCCTTTCAATCTCAGATGCAATGTTTGACTTTGAAACCTCCGGTGCAGAATTTAAAACATCATCGTAGTTGTCAATCATAAGATAACCAAAAACCACATTTTGAAGTTCAAACGTCTTCTGAAGAGTAACATAATCTGTTATGTCGATAAAGTAAAAAAGCCTCAAATACCTTTTGTCGTTTTTCTCTCTCTCTACCTCAACAAGAGTAATAAAGACATTGAAAAAATAGCTCTGATACTCAAAACTATCCAGCCTTGGCTTGTTATCTAAAATTGCCTGATAAAGCTCTGGAAGTTCATCTTTTAGATTTTTGCCAATAAGTCTCTTGTCTTTGGATATTTCTAAAAACTTCTGGTTATACCATATAATATCTCCGTTGTACTCTGTGATTAGTATAGGTAAAGGAAATTTTAAAAGTGTATCTTTTGATGCAGTGTCAATGTTGAGGGTAAGTGTTTCTATAAATTCTAAAAGTTGTTTATTCTTTTTTCTATTGATTCTTATGTTATAAGCTGCAAGTAAGATTATGAGTGAAAAGCAAATTATACCAATCCTAAGGTTATAGTACAAAATTATTAAATTAAAAACAAAAGAAAGTGCAAATCCTGCTTGAGATACAGAAAAGTCAAATTTAAAATGTACCTTTTTATCTTTCACAATTTCACCTTCTTTGGTCCTCTTTTCTTAAAATCAAATACCAAATCTAAAAAGCCGATTAAAAACATTATCGGTAAAATTTGAAAACTAAAAGTTATAATAACAATCATCATCCAGCCTCTAAAAAATAGTGAAGAAATCTTCTCAGTAATAATTGCATATATTAAAGAAAGGGATTGAATAAAAAGAAGCCATAAGAGAATTATTATCATGTTGCTGACAACAATGTACAAAAGGTTCACTTGTGTCAGAAAAAAAGAAAGTATAAAGAAGACAACAACCCCTACTGTCACTTCTTTTGGCATAAATAGCTTTTCAAAATTTAGAAAATCCTTTTCAATTTTTAACCTCTTTGCAGTCCATTTAAAAAAATAGTAGGCAACAGTCCCAAATGTAATTGATTCTATTATAACAAAACTGGGTACCATCAGTTTCATAAATTCGGCAAACTTATCAAGTAAAACATCTTCGTTTAAGGCTTTAAAATATTCCTCAAGCATATTCTTTAAGAACAAAATTAATCCATTTATAATGTCAATTTTATATAGACTTTTGATTGCCTTTATCATAAAAACTTGGTATGCCAAAAAAGCTACTATTAAAGCCGAAAAGTCTAAAATATAGTTTTTTGCGTATTTCAAAGTGATATAAATTGTAACTGGAACAATGTATACAATCAAAAGATAAACAAATACTATTGGAGTTTTATCCATAAACATAAGTCCAATACTTGCAAAGACATATGAGATTATAATTCTTGGAATAAAATTTTCTTTGGAAATTAAAGTATATAAAGGAACAAACAAGAGTACTAATAGAGGATTAAACTGTGACAAAAACAAAACAAATTGAAGTAAAGCAAAAATCCCAATAAGCAAAGACTCTTTTGCCAACTTTTTCATACTCTTCTCATCCATCCTCACTTTTTATTTCACTCTCTCATTACCGAATAAGACCCAAGAAGCTTATAAAATGCAGACTTTCTCTGCACAACTTTTAGAGCATCACTCACATCCTCTTCATCTATAAACCCATCAATATCAACAAAAAAAACATACTCGCCAAGACTTGTCTTTGCCGGTCTTGATTCTATCTTAGTTAAATTTAAATCATATAGATTAAATATGGCTAAAATCTTATATAAACTTCCCGGTTTGTCATATGTTGAGAATATTATTGATGTCTTGTTCTTTTCTCCTCTTTCAAAATTAGGAATCTTATTCAAAACAAAAAACCTTGTAAAGTTATTGTCTTGATTTATTGGCCCATCTATTATCTGCAGGTTATTTTGCTTTGCTGCAAAGAGCGAACAGATGGCAGCATCAACTTTGCCTTCTTTGCACATCCTTGCCGCATACGATGTACTGTTTACCTGTATTAGCTCTGCGCCCTTGTAATTTTGTCTTAGATAGTCATGACATTGTGAAAATGCTTGCGGATGTGAAGCAATCGAGTTTATCTTCTTTGTATTCTCTCTGCTACAGAGGTAATGCTCAACCTTTAAAACTATTTCTCTTATGATATAAACATCTGCTTTCAGAAGATTGTCAAGTGTAGTTGACACACTTCCTTCAATAGAATTTTCAACAGGGACAATTCCGTGCACTTTTTCATCCTCAGTAACCATCTCAAATACATCATCTATTGTATCACAAGGTAGGAGGTCTATATTTTCATCTTTTATTATAAATCTTTTTGCAGCTTCATAAGAATACGAACCAATGGGACCTAAATAGGCAATCTTCACCTTTTCACCTCAAATCTGCTTTTTATATATTTTAACATTGATTTTATAAGTATTAAAGGCTCAAAATAAAGTTTAAACAAAAAAGGTCCTTTGACCAGTAAACTTGCGGCCAAAGAACCCTTTTGGAAAGCCCATTTTTATTATAAAAACTTTACTTTTCACCACAAAGCTCTAAAAGTCTCTCCCATCTTCTATCAACTTCCTGCTGAATCTGCTCAATTAAATGTTCATTCCCTTTCTTGAATAGGTGTCTGAATCTCCCCTGTGTCTTTAAAAACTCAACAACAGGAAGCTTTTCTTTTGGCTTGTATGTGAGTCTGTACTGACCGTTTACAACCTCGTAAAGAGGCCAGAAGCATGTATCAACTGCAAGTTTTGAAATTTCAATTAGCTTTGATGTTTCATATCTCCAACCTCTTGGACACGGAGCCAAAACATTCAAAAATGCAGGACCGTTGGTATAAAGTGCTTTTTCTGCCTTTTCAATTAAGTCTTTCAAGTTTGGTGTTATGAATGCTGTCTGTGCAACATATGGTATACCATGTGCAACCATTATCTCGGTCAAATCTTTTCTCCATTGCATCTTACCAGGTAAAACTTTTCCTTGTGGTGATGTTGTTGTATCAGCATAAAGTGGTGTTGCAGAAGATCGCTGGATACCCGTGTTCATATAAGCACCGTTGTCGTAGCAAACATATACCATGTTATGACCTCTTTCCATTGCACCAGACAGTGACTGCAAACCTATATCGTATGTTCCACCGTCTCCTCCAAATGCGATGAATTTAAATTCACCTTGAACTTTTCCTTTTTTCTTCAAAACCCTGTACGCTGCCTCAGCACCTGCAATTGTTGCAGCAGCGTTTTCAAATGCACTGTGGATAAATGAATCCTTCCATGCTGTGTACGGATAAATACAGCTTGAAACCTCCAAACAACCTGTTGCAACACCAACAACTGCTCTGTCTTCTGGCTTTAAAGCTCTTAAAATTGCTCTTACAGCAACGGGCGCACCGCAGCCTGCGCACATTCTGTGCCCGCCTGTAAATCTTTCAGGTCTTGCAGCAAGCTCTTTTATATTGTATGCCATTTTAAAGCGCACCTCCTTATTCTCTCACGCCAATGTAGTTGTAGACTTCTCCGATATTGCCTGTCTTGACAATGTCAAGAAGTCTGTCAAAAACTTTTGCAATATCATCAATCTTTACGTCTCTTCCACCAAGGCCATAGATGTAGTTGATAACCTTGATACCATCAGCTCTTCCGTACAGAGCACTTGTAATCTCAGTAAACAGAGGACCACCTGCAGCATTAAAGCTGTCTGTCTTATCCATTACAGCAATTGCTTTAAGGTGCTTAAGTGCCCCTACAATCTCTTCAACTGGGAATGGTCTGAAAAGCCTTGGCTTAAGCAAACCTACCTTGTATCCTTTGCTTCTGTACTCGTCAACAACAGCTTTAGCAGTTCCTGCTGTTGAGTTCATAACAACAATTGCAACCTCTGCATCATCAAGCTTATAGGTTTCAAAAAGTCCATACTTTCTTCCACTTATCTTCGCAAACTCTTCGGCTACCTCTAAAACTACCTTCTTTGCATTTCTCATAGCTTCTGCCTGTTGCCTTTTGTGTTCAAAATAGTATGGTGGCAAGTCCAACGGACCCATTGAAATTGGATTTTCTTCATTCAAAAGGTAATATTCAGGATTGTACTCACCAATGAAGTTTCTTACAACCTCATCTTCTAAAAGCTCTATATTCTCAACAGCGTGGCTTGTGATAAACCCATCGTAACATACCATAACAGGAAGTCTAACATCTTTGTGCTCTGCAATTCTTATTGCTTGAATTAAAGAATCATATGCTTCTTGATTGTTTTCACAATAAATCTGAATCCATCCACTGTCTCTTGCACCCATTGAGTCTGAGTGGTCATTGTGAATATTGATAGGACCAGAAAGTGCCCTGTTTATAACTGCCATTACTATTGGAAGTCTCATTGAAGCAGCAATATATAGCATCTCCCACATCAGAGCTAAACCTTGTGAGGATGTAGCTGTCATTGTTCGAGCACCAGCTGCTGAAGCACCAATGCAGGCACTCATTGCACTGTGTTCAGATTCAACAGCAATAAACTCTGTGTCAACCTCACCATTTGCAACAAATTGAGAAAAATACTGTGGTACCTCAGTTGAAGGTGTTATTGGAAACGCGGCAACAACATCAGGATTTATCTGTCTCATAGCATACGCTATTGCCTCGTTACCGCTAAGTCTATCACGAATTGCCATTATTCTATTCCCTCCTCTGTAAAATTCTTACTTCTGTTCTTCTACAAAGTCAAAAGCCTTAAATGGGCAAACTTCTGTGCAAACACCACAACCTTTGCAATGGTCATAATCAACGCCAACCATCTTTCCATTTTCAACCTTTATAGATGAATCTGGACATACGTAGAAGCAAAACAGGCATTGTTTGCATTTATCTTCATGCCAAACAGGTCTCATTGTTCTCCAGTCGCCTGTTTTGAAATCCTCTGCATTCCCTGGGTCTATTATTATACCAGCGGGTGTCAATTCCTTCCATGTTGATTCCTCTGTTACTCTCATCTTTCTCATTATCCTTGCACCTCCTGCATTCCTCTAACAAACGCCTTCAAGTTACCCTCTATCACATCTGGCTTTGTCGCAAATTTGTGCTTGAGTGACTCCTCCATGTCCTTAATAGCTTCATTTTCAGGAATAATGCCTGTTACCTTAATTACAGCACCCAACACTGGAACATTGGGGAAATACTTACCCAAGCACTCCCTAGAAATCTTTCTTGCGTCAATTGTATAAACCTTGCCATCAAAATCGCCTAAAAGCTTCTTGATTTCATCTGGAGATTTTGAAGTGTTTACAATGATTGCTCCGCCTTTCTTGAGTCCTTTTGTAACATCGACACTGCCAATGAGTGTCTCATCAACAACCACAACATAGTCTGGTTCATAGATGTTGCTATGGATTGTAATTCTCTCATCGCTTATTCTGTTGTAAGCTGTGATTGGGGCACCCATTCGCTCAGGACCATACTCAGGAAAACCTTGAACGTATTTGCCTGTGTTGAAAGCAGCTTCAGCTAAAAGAAGTGAAGCTGTCTTTGCACCCTGGCCACCTCTTCCGTGCCATCTTATCTCAATCATCTTGCCCATGTTCGTACCTCCTTTTTTAAAAACGTTACAGTCTTTTATTTGAACTACTAAAGAGAATCAATATTAACACTACCTTTTTATTATATATTTTGAATGTTAAAAAATCAACATATTTTTGAATACACCATAATTGTAATTATTTGTTATATGGCTTGATTTGTTTTTGTATTTAGGGTATAGTTATTTTCGATGAAAAATTTTTAAAAGAAACTTGTGGAGGGAGAAAGTGAAGGGCAAAAATGCTAAAATTGTGTTAAACATTATTGCAATATTACTTTTTTTAATTGCAATTGCCTTAGTTGGAGCAAAGTATTCAAAACAAATAATAGCACTCACATCAAGCCCAAGCAAATTCAGAGATTGGGTACTTTCTTATGGAAAGTGGGGCGTACTGGTTTTTATACTTTTCCAGGTTCTACAAGTTGTAGTGTCAGTTATTCCAGGTGAAGCTGTTCAGGTCTCTGGTGGATACATCTATGGAACTTTCGCGGGCACTTTTTACTCACTCACTGGGATAATGCTCGGTTCAGTAATAGTCTTTTGTCTTTCCCGACTTTTAGGATATAACTTAATCAAAAAAATTGTATCAGAGAAAAGTTTAGAAAAATTTTACTTTGTAATAAACTCGCCAAAAATTGAGGCAGTGATATTTCTTCTATTTTTAATTCCTGGAATACCAAAAGATATACTGGTGTACATTGCTGGACTTTCTCCAATTAAACCTATTAATTTCTTCATAATAACAGCCATTGCAAGATTCCCTGGAATTTTCTTTTCATCTTATTTTGGCAGCAATTTAGAAAAGAAAAATTATGAAGTTGCAATCGCAGTTGCAGTTGTGGCAATTGTTCTTTTCATAATCGGTCTTGTTTACCATGAAAAAATTATAAAAAAGATATCTTCTCTTGTTCATAAAAAAAGGTAGCAGCCTTTTTAAAAGGCTGCTACCTTTTCTGTTTTTTTACTTTATAATGTCTGTGCCCATATACTTTCTTAAAACCTCAGGCACCACTACACTCCCGTCCTTTTGCTGGAAGTTTTCAAGTATTGCTGCAACAGTTCTGCCCACTGCAAGACCTGAGCCATTTAATGTGTGGACAAAGTCGAGCTTTCCATCTTTTCTTCTAAACCTGATATTTGCTCTTCTTGCTTGATAGCTTTCAAAATTAGAACAAGATGAAATTTCAACATACCTTCCGTAACTTGGCATCCAAACTTCAATGTCGTACGTCTTTGCAGACGAAAAACCTAAATCACCTGAACAAAGCAAAACAACCCTGTATGGTAATCCTAAGTGCTTTAGCACATCCTCAGCATCGGCTGTAAGCTTCTCAAGCTCATCATAAGAATCTTCTGGTTTTGCAAACTTTACAAGCTCAACCTTGTTAAACTGATGCTGGCGAATAAGCCCTCTTGTGTCTTTGCCAGCAGCACCAGCCTCTGCCCTAAAACATGCAGAGTAGGCAACATATTTTATCGGGAGGTCTTCTTCTTTTAATATCTCTTCTCTGTGGTAGTTTGTAACAGGCACTTCTGCAGTTGGTATCAAAAAGTAGTCATCTGTTGTTTTAAAAGCGTCTTCTTCAAACTTTGGAAGCTGCCCTGTGCCAATCATAGATTTTCTGGCAACCAAAAATGGTGGGAAAAGTTCTATATATCCGTGTTTTTCTATGTGAAGGTCAAGCATAAAGTTAATTAAGGCTCTCTCAAGCCTTGCACCAAGCCCTTTGTAAAATGTAAAGCGGCTACCTGAAACTTTTGAGGCTCTTTCAAAATCTAAAATCCCTAATTTTTCTCCTATTTCCCAGTGAGGCTTTATCTCAAAATCAGGGACCCTTGGCTCTCCCCATCTGCGCACCTCAACGTTCTCTGTATCGTCCTTGCCAACCGGCACAGACTCATGAGGAATATTGGGAATGGTTAGCAAAATCTTTTCTATCTCATCCTCGACTTCTTTAACCTGGCTATCTAACTCTTTAATTTTATCAGACAACTCTTTTAGCTCATTCATAAGCTCTGTTGTGTCTTTTCCTTCTTTTTTAAGCTTTGGAATCTCTTTTGACTTTTGATTTTGAGTAGCTTTCATTCTTTCAACTTCTGCAAGAAGTTTCCTTCTCTTTTCATCAAGTTCTAAAATAGGTGCAATTGAAATATCCTTATTTCTTTTATTGAGGCCTTCTTGGACTTTTTCTGGGTTTGATCTTATAAACTTTAAATCAAGCATTTTATGGTCTCTCCTTCTATAGTTAAGTTGTTTTTCTAAGGTTGATTATAAAGTTATTCTGTAGTTTAAATCTTATCAGTGTTTTCAGAGCTTGTAAATATTTTATCACAAAAAGCTGCTACTTTACAAACCCTAAGAAATGTTGTATTATATTATTTGCAAAATCCAAATAGATGCGCCCGTAGCTCAGCAGGATAGAGCAATGGTTTCCTAAACCATGTGCCGGAGGTTCGAGTCCTCTCGGGCGCACCATTTTAAAAAGGAAAATCAACAACCAATAACAGAAAAAGAATAAAAAACTTGTGCTGCGAAAGTAGAAAAAGCTTAATTTAAGCACAGGTTTTTTTGTTTTTTTAACATTTCTGGCAAAAGACCTTCAAAAATTTGACTTTATATATTAAGCAGATATCCATTCTTCTTAAGCCACTCTTCATGCTTTTTATAGTCAGGCATAAGCATCTTTACCTTTGTCCAAAAAGCCTTGCCATGATTTTTCTCTTCAAGATGCACAAGCTCATGAACAATCACATAGTCTATTACAGACAGCGGTGCCATAATAAGTCTCCAAGAAAAGTTTAAGTTACCTTTTGCAGAACAAGAACCCCATCTTCTCTGTGCATTTGTTATATTTACTTTGTTGTATTTAAAATCTCTTTTTTGAGCCCACCAGTTTACTCTCTCAAGAATCTTCTCATAGGCAGCTTTTTTATACCAATCTATGAATACATTCTTTGCTTCTGGCAAAGCACTTCTTGAGAGATAAAACCCATTTTCGAATTTGAGCGGGACATCTTGGTTTTCCACTATGTGCAGTTTATAATACCTGCCAAGGTATAAAAATCCCTCTCCGCTGACAAATTCTTTTGGCAAGACTTTGGGATCTCTCGCTTCTATCTCTTTCTTTCTCTTGTCAATCCACTTTCTATGTTTTTGAATAACATCCCATATTGTTTTTTCATCCACATTGATCGGAGCTTTGACTATGAGTGTGCTATTTTCTGTTATTTGCAAAGCTATGGTTTTTCTATTTGAGCGTATGATTTTTTCAATTTTAATGTCTAGCATAATATCACTTCCTAAAATGATGATAAGCAAGTTCTAAAAGTCTTTGAGCTATTTCATTTCTCTTGTTGAATATATTTTGACCGGAAGAATTAGAGATATATACTGCAGTTTCAGTTTTAACTCCATCATGGTTGTTTTCATACATAGCAGGTGATATTTTTTCAAGCAAATGCGAAATTATAAAGAATTTCAACTTTCTTTGTTTTGTTGCACTTTCCCAAAAATCAACCGCTTGAACCTCTCTGCTTATTAATTCTACCAAATCTCTTGTTGTGCTAACAAGAAAATCTATTTCGCTCTCAGAAAGTTCACTTACAGGTTTTTTCCCAAATATTTGGTCTTTTAGCAACCCAAAAAACGGCATTTCTTTCTTAGGGTCAAGCCCATAAGTCTGTTCTGCTTCTCTCCCTTTTTTCAACTCTTCTCTTAATTTTTCTAATTCAATACATTGAGCATCCCAATTTTCTTTGTATTCTTGAAGTAACCTCTTTAGTCTATCTGAAAACCTCTCATAAAGTTCTGGATCTTCTTCCCAATGCTCATCAATATACTCAATTATCGCATGCTGTAACTCTTGAGCTTTTGCCTTGCTTGATTTTTTGTGAAGTTTTTCTAGGAATTTGTCTTCAAAAAGTGGAGTAGGTGGTACTTTGGGATCTATTCCCTGAGAGATCAGGTATTCTTCCACAATTTCTCTTATCTTATTGCTTGCATCTTTTATACTCAGCTTGTCATCTCTGTATCTATTTCGAGCGGATTCTTTTATGAAAGCAAGAATTTTCAAGTCAGTAAGGTATCTTAGTGCTGCAGGGTCAGGAAAAACCTCGTCCATACAACGGTTAAACCATCTCACAAGAGCTATAAATTCATTTCTGACCTGCTCATCAACAAGAATGTCAATACATTCATCTACATTCTGGCGCCAGTTTCTAATGCCATATTTTTCAAAAAACTCTTCAATAAGATTGTGAA
>NZ_APGP01000072.1:0-11960 GCF_000404025.1 Caldicellulosiruptor sp. F32 | reverse complement strand
TGTCTAATAAGAGGTACTCCATTTTTCCATTTACCTCGCTTAAAGTTCTCTCTTTGAAAATAAATATTAATCTCAAGAATCTCTGTTGATTGAAAATATCCGCCCGATTTCATTCCTATCTTTTCAATTATACTATTTATGCTCTCTACTGCCTCAGTTGTGTAAATATGCTTTCTAATCTCCTCAGGATAATTTATATGAGCAAAGTAAAACTCAGCTTTTTCTAAAAGTCCTTTTAAAAAGCGAGGATATTTAGGAAGGTATTCATTGCAAAGTTGATTGAATCCAGAGACAGCTTCATCAACATCAGAAGAAGATAATCTTATTTTATCTAATTCTTCATTGAATTTTGAACTATCCTCTTTTGTCATATGTCGTTTTACATTACGTTGCAGGTGAACAAAAGCAAACTTAAGGTCAGCATAAGGATAAGCGATTTTGACAGCATCTATTATACCAGGGAAGTCATCGCTTACAATTATTAAGACTTTTTTAAGACCTCTGTTGATTAAGTCTTCAAAGACTTTCATCCAATCAGCTTTGTTCTCTTTGCCAAAGAAGGTGTAAATGCCAAAGATATCTTTTTTGCTATCTAAAATCGATGCCGAGAACAACATAGCAGGTAGCCTGTTTGACTTTTGAATTGTCCCTGATTTCACAGTGGTAGCCATCAATTTAAAGTAGCGAAGGCATTTTCGGGCAATTCACGTTGTTTAAAGAGCTGGAGTTCGTTTTTAAGGTCATTTTTGATTTTAGATATTTCCTCCTCTGAGTAAGGTAAGTCAAGGTTTTTAAGGGTTTGGATTAGCAAGCTCTCGGAGTAACCATTAGCAACTAAGGACATAAGCAAATCGGTGTAAGACGGATCGACTCTTTTATATGGCCGAGGCAAGACAGAGGGACGGAAATTGCTGGTCCTTGTTCGTGGTACGGAAAGCTCAAGGTTACCTACTGGAGTACCAAGCATGCGTTTATAAAAGCCGTTGCCTTTATCATTTTGATTTTTTTCGAGGTAGATTCTTCGTTCTGATAACATAATGCAGTTTAACAAATGTTCTAATAGTTGTTTGAGAGCTGGGCGATTAGGATCATCTGGAGAGCAGTACATGTTGAGTACTTGCTCAATTGCCATGTTCTTAGCTGTTTCAAAAATGATATCTTTTTCTATTGCAATCGTCCTCCTTCTAATTTTCATTATATTTTCATTATACAGTGGACACAATTTTATTTTAACTCCCTTTCACACTGGGATAATACAGTATTAGAAGCAGCGAATGTAAAGATAAAGGGATGCAGTACGGAAGGGCATGTAAGTCATGTATTAGCTGAGAGGATAAGTTCAAGACCAAGGGGATGAAGCGAAGATATAGCAGAGACCATGGTAAAGCTATTGAGTTTAAAATACAATGGTTTTAAGATTATGGATGTATATTTGGATAGGATAAAAGCAAAGAAGAGTGAAAGGAGAGAAGTTAAAGAAATAGCAGAAGGTATTATAAAGAACGTGAGGAAAGTAATAAAAGGCGTGGAAAAGTGGAATAATATACCAGTTATAGCAAATGGTAAAGTTAACCAGTTGCGAAGGACGTTAAAATCTTTGATTAGTTGTGACTTCTATAATGCAGGTGTATTCTAATAAAAAATTTTTCCTACAAACTCTTGACACTATCGAATTTGGTAACTGCCCTTGTCAAAACTCAAAATATGTCCTATAATAAATAAAGGTGAAAGCAAAACAAAGAGGCGGAGAGATGGCCGAGTGGTCGAAGGCGCACGACTGGAAATCGTGTGTACCCCCAAAAGGGGTACCGAGGGTTCAAATCCCTCTCTCTCCGCCATTTTTATTTTTATATCAGTAAACAAGAATGTATGTTTTGGTTTACTATTTATTTGTGGTGTGGTATCATATATAACATAGTGTCACTAACATTGTCATGATTGGAGATGAATACAAAATGCTAAACTTTCTTCAATCAGTTCAATTTGCAAAAGAAATTGAAAAGAAGATAATAGAATATGAGCAGGATATTGATATTAGTGAAGCAACTATGCTTTACGAAATTGCAAAGCATGACTTTGATCTTGTGAAAAACCTTGCAGATACAATTAAAAGGTATTATTTTAAAAACAATATTGAACTGTGTTCAATTTATCCTGCCAAGGTGGGAATGTGCACAGAAGATTGTAAATTTTGTTCTCAATCTATTTATCATAGTTGCAAGATTGAAATAAAAGACGTGGCATCAGTTGACGAGGTTATAGAATATTTGGAAGATATTATCGCTTTTCCTGTAAAAAGATTTTCCTTAGTCACAAGCGGTGGAGAGCTTAATGACTTTGAATTTGAAAGGATTATAGATATTATTTCTTATATTTCAAAAAATTACGATATCCACCTATGTGCTTCTTTAGGTTTTCTCACAAAAGAAAGAGCAAAAAAACTCATGTTAGCAGGGGTTACAAGGTACCACAACAATTTAGAGACATCAAGTACATATTTTAAAAATATATGCTCAACTCATACCCAAGCACAAAAGATTGAGACTTTAAAGATTGCAAAAGAGACAGGTCTCGAAATTTGCAGTGGTGGAATAATTTCAATGGGTGAGGATATGAGTGAGAGAATTAAGCTTGCATTTGAGCTGAGAGAATTAAAGGTTGATTCTGTTCCTATCAACATATTAAATCCAATAAAAGGCACACCTTTTGAAGATATGAAGATCATGGACCAAAATGAAATTTTTATCACCCTGGCACTATTTAGAATTGTACTACCAAGGAAGACCATTCTACTCGCAGGCGGGAAAGAAAATGCACTAAAGGATATGGAAAAGATAGCATACAAATGTGGTATAAACGGTTGCATGGTCGGAAACTACCTTACAACACAAGGGATGGGAATAAAAGAGAAGGTAGAGATGTTAGAGAGTTTAGGCTTAGAAGTTTAAAGTAATGTCCAAAAGCTTAACTATTAAGTATTGTTGTTTAAAGGGGCTATCCCTGTTCTTTTCGGATAGTCCCTTAAGTTTTGTTTTTATTTAGTACATCTACAGTCCAAAAAATTGATTTATTGCTTCAAGAGTATTCCTAACCATAAAATCAATTTCATCTTTTTCAATAACAAAGGGGGGCATAAAATATATGACATTTCCAAGAGGACGAATAAGCAACCCTTTCTTCAAAGCAGTTTTATAAATGTGGTATCCCACTCTCTTTCTCCAATCAAATTCCTTTTTAGTAGCCTTATCTTCAATAAGCTCAATTGCTCCGACAAATCCAAATTGCCTATACTCACCCACAAACCTATGGTTATCAAAAGTTTTTCTGGCAACTTCTTCAAGGTAGGTCGCTTTTTCATTTATTTTCTTGAGGATATTGTATTCCTCAAAGATCTTTAATGATTCTAAAGCAACGGCACAAGCAAGAGGATTTCCGGTATAGCTATGACTATGCAAAAATGCTTTTAGTTCCACATAATCAGCATAAAACGCATCAAAAATTTCTTGAGTTGTAAGTGTTACTGCCAACGGCATATACCCAGCAGTCAAGCCTTTTGACAAACATAAAAAGTCTGGAGTTATCCCTGCATGTTCACATGCAAACATCTTTCCTGTTCTACCAAATCCAACAGCTACCTCATCTGCAATGAGATGAACATCATAGCTGGTGCAGGCCTCTCGCAATAGCTTTAAAAATTTAGGTGGGTAAATTTTCATACTACCTGCACATTGGATAATTGGCTCAATTATCACAGCACAAATCTCTTTATGGTGCTTTTCTAAAACCTTTTCTACTTCTTCAAAACATTCTACATTACAATCATAACGTGTTTTGTTATATTTACATCTAAAACAATCAGGACCTTGAATTTTTATGGATTCCTTCATAATGGGTTTATATATCTTTGAATACAGATCTATACTTCCAACAGACAATGCCCCCAAGGTTTCTCCATGATATGAATTTGTAAAACATGCAAACTTGAGCTTTGTATAATTCCCCTTCTGTTGATGATATTGAAAACTCATCTTAAGAGCAACTTCAACAGAGGTTGAACCATCGTCAGAAAAGAATACTTTTTTCAATCCTTTTGGTGCTATCTCAATTAGCTTTTGAGATAATTTTATAGCAGGTTTGTGTGAAAAATTTGCAAATATTACATGCTCTAACCTATCAACTTGTGATTTGAGAGCATCATTTAATCTTTTGTTGCAATGCCCAAAAAGATTTGTCCACCATGAAGAAATTGCATCAAGGTATCTATTACCTTCAACATCGTATAGCCATACCCCCGAGCCCCTTTCTATAACGACAGGCGGTAGCTCTTCATAATCTTTCATTTGTGAACAGGGATGCCAAATATACTTTAAATCTCTTTGTTGCTATTCATTTAACATTCAAAAACCCCCATTATCTTCATTATTGCCCTATCATCAAAGCATTTTTTAAAAACATTTTTAAATTTATTCTCATCTACATCACTTGGAAAATTATTTATAAAGTCTACTTTGGCTAATATTGGAATATTGGTAAACTTTGCTATTGTATTTATTACTTTATCTTCATCAGGTTCATTCTCACACATATTCACTATAATCCCCTTTAAACAAAGTCCGTAAGCTTTTGCAAATTCAACTGTCAAGAGAGTGTGATTAATTGTTCCTAATTTTGTTGTGGTAACTAATATAACATTGTTGCAAATTTCCTTTATCAATTGATATTGCATATAAAATTGGTTTTTCTCTTCTTTCAGTGGCACTGCCAATCCACCACAACCTTCAATTACTACGAATTCATAGTTATGTGATAAATCTTCAAAGGTTTGTTTTATTTGATTAACATTAATATCAATATTTTCATCGCTTTCGGCTATATGAGGAGAGGTTGGTTTTTCAAATATAAATGGTGTGAGTCTGTAAATATCCCCCTCTATTTTTGCAAAATTAACTACAAATTCTGTATCTTGAGGTATTAGCTTCTTTCCACTTTTTTTAGCCCCACTTAGTACTGGCTTGAAATATCCTATGTTATATCCTTTTTCTTTTAAAGCCCAACAGAGTCCAGCACATATAAATGTCTTTCCGACATCAGTATCTGTTCCAATAATGTAAACAACCTTCATTCTCTCCCTCTCCTTGGATAAACTATTCTTTGATTTCTTGTAAATATCCTAGATTTATAAGTAAAATTTTTTCTAACATTGGTTTTAATCTTTTTGCAACAATGGAAGCAACAATGCATAAAAATATATCTCCAGGCACACATACTAAAAATCCCCAGTATAAAGCCCAGCTAATGGTTTTGGGTATTTTTAGGTAAAAGTTATAAATTACATACAGGTAACTAACCCCTAATAAGTATACAAAAAACAAGCCAATCAATGAACCTATTATGTTCGTACTTATATTTCTGCTTTGCTTCAAATGCGATATATAGCCAGTTACATATGCACAAACGATAAAACCAATTAGATAACCAAAGGTTGGTTTAAAAATATACAATGGACCTCCACCCTCTGCAAAGATTGGAATACCAATAAGCCCTGTTGCTACATAAACAACCTGTGACAGTGCTCCAAGTTTAGGACCTAAGAGAAGTCCTGCTAATACACAAAACAGAAGCTGAAGAGTAAATGGTACATAAGGAATGGGAATTTTTATATAGGCTCCCACAGCAGTCAAAGCTGCAAAGAGAGAAACTAAGCAAATACTTTTTGTACTCACAGAATTGACCTCTCCTTTCTGTTTTGTCATTCAATGTCCTCTTTCCTTTATTATATTTTTCGGATTGAGATTTGTCAACCAAATTTAAAATAATGGTTTACTAATCAGATAAAAAATAGTCAAATAAAATATATACTGAACAATTTTCTACTTTCAATTATTTTAAAAGTTATAAAAACAAATCATTCTCCTTTGTAGCAATAAACTACTTGCACTTTTCCCAATTCCCTTACTTTCTCTTATACCATATCCTAATTCTGAAAGCTTTTCTATAACCTCTCTTTCTGCTTCACTTGAGCGTTTAAATCTTCTTCTCTTTGTGTTATTATCATCATAGACCAATAGCTTCAAACCTCCTGTGTATGGGTTTGTCTTTTCAATTAATATCATACATGGTTTGAAGCTATGGCTTTAATATTTTCTTATCCTGTTGCATTTAATTTTACAACAAACAAAGTTGACAAATATATTTAGTGAGAATATACTAAAGTTAGAAAGTACAACTTTCTAACTTTAAGAGGTGAGAAATGGTGATAGTTGAAATAAAGAAAAAGTCACAGGTGACAATTCCAGCTCAAATTCTGAAGAAGCTAAACTTGCGTGTAGGTGATTTATTACAAATAGAGGAGAAGGATGGTAGGATAATTTTAACGCCTGTAATAGCTATTCCAAAAGAGCAGGCGTGGTTTTACTCTGAGAAGTGGCAAAGAGAAGAAGCAACTGTAGAGAAGGAGATTCAGGAAGGCAAACTCTTGGTGGCTAATTCATTGGAAGAATTATTTGATGATTTGGGGTTGAGTGACGAATGAAGATTTACTACTCGCAACTTTTCAAAGAAAAAGTAAACAAATTGCCATCAGATGTAAAAAAGATACTAAAGAAAAAGTTAGAACTTTTATTACAAAATCAATACCATTCTTCTTTGCGAACTAAAAAAATCCAAGGGACAAAAGATATATTTGAAACAAGCATTACGATGGGAATAAGACTGACATGGCAGTACAAAGAAGATGGAATAATTATTAGAAATATTGGTGAACATGATAAAACTTTAAAAAATCCATAAACTTACCTGCTCATCTTCTATATAAAAATAACTTCAATATCGATGATCTTAAATGATTTTATATAAAATAAAAATACTCGTTGCAAGTAAGAATCAGAATACAAACAAAATAATTTATAGTCTCAATGAAGATAGCCCTGTTGTTTTTAAAGTTTAATCTGTTGTTGCAATCACAGGAATATATACCACTGATCTTTTATAATATATTGACAACTCCTAACTTTTCAATTAACATGTTTGATATAAAATTCATTGCATAAATGCAATCGTCAATTTTCATCGCAAATATGCAATACAAATTTGAAAAATTGAATATTTGCGATAGGCACCTTTACCTATCAAGCAGGTGCTGCCATTTGGCGGCTTAATAGGGAAAGCGGTGAAAATCCGCTGCAGCCCCCGCTACTGTGAGCAGCGACAAGCCCTATTCTTTTTGGCCACTGGAAAGGTGCGGTCTTGCTCTCGCAAGGCTTCCTTTCTGGGAAGGCAAAGGGTGAGGATGAACTGCGAGCCAGGAGACCTGCCTGCTTGAGATGCCTTGTGCTGTCTTCGGTGGGAAGTACAGTCAAGGTGGTAAAGACCAAAAGAGTTATTTTGTCTTTTTTTAGCTTTAGCAATAACCTATTATTTTAGAAGCTTTTTGCTTCTAATTAAAAACCTTTTAAAAGCATAGGCTTTTAAACGGTAATGAGGGGTCTTTACTGCCTTGACGCACTTGTGCCTTTTTTGTTGGCAGTAAAGACCCATTTGTTTTTCTGACGGCAAATAAAATTTTTATTTGGGAGGTAGAAAGCGCAAGATGATTTCGGTTGTTGGTTTTCCAAGAATAGGACAGAACAGAGAGCTAAAAAGATGGGTAGAAAGCTATCTTGACAAAAAGATTTCAAAAGAAGAGCTCATCCAAAATTCAAAAAACTTGAAAAAGACTCACTGGCAACTTCAAAAAGAGTATGGTGTTGACCTGATACCATCAAATGATTTTTCGTTCTATGACACTTTTTTAGACCATGCAATGCTTGTAGGTAGCATACCTGAGGAATACAAGTCGGTTTTTTCAGATGATCTTGAACTCTACTTTGCGCTTGCAAAGGGGTATCAAGACCAAAACATCGACCTTAAAGCTTTGCCAATGAAAAAGTGGTTCTTTACAAACTACCATTATCTTGTGCCTGAAATCACTGAAAACACCAAATTTGAACTTTCATCAACAAAACCTTTTGATGAATTTGTCGAAGCACTTTTGATAGGAATCAAGACAAAACCTGTGTTAATTGGTGCTCTGACATTTTTAAAGCTTTCTAAAAAATTAAATGTGGATATATACGACAAATCTTTTTGGGAAAAGCTACTTGATGTATATATTCAAATACTAAGAAGGTTTGAAGAGTTGGGTTGCGAGTTTGTTCAGATAGATGAGCCAATACTTGTCACTGACTTGAGTACAAAAGACATAGAGCTTTTTGAAAGTTTCTACCGAAGCCTTCTTTCTCACAAAGGAAATCTAAAGGTACTTCTTCAGACCTATTTTGGAGATGTCAGAGACTGCTTTGAAAAGATAATCTACCTTGATTTTG
This sequence comes from Caldicellulosiruptor sp. F32, assembly GCF_000404025.1. Classification (NCBI taxonomy): domain Bacteria; kingdom Bacillati; phylum Bacillota; order Caldicellulosiruptorales; family Caldicellulosiruptoraceae; genus Caldicellulosiruptor; species Caldicellulosiruptor sp. F32. Next base: position 3,597 of record NZ_APGP01000072.1, on the reverse strand, counting down.
ACGCAATTGGACTTGACTTTGTTGATGGAAAGTTCAATTTAGAACTGATTAAAAAATTTGGCTTCCCACAGGAAAAGCTCCTTTTTGCCGGAGTTGTAAATGGTAGAAATGTGTTTAAAAATAACTACAAAGATACACTTGAGCTTTTAAATATGCTCTCCTCCTTTGTTGACAAGAAAAACATTGTAATTTCAACATCGTGTTCTTTGCTCTTTGTGCCATACTCCTTGAAGTTTGAAACAAATCTTGACAGCAATAAAAAGAAGTTTTTAGCATTTGCTGAAGAAAAGCTAAAAGAGCTGTCTGAGCTAAAGCTTTTATTTTCTCAAGAAAACTTTACTGCAAGCAGCATCTATCTTCAAAATGCTCAGCTTTTCGAAGAGCTGAATAAAAATAAACTATCAGATGTCAGCACAGCTGTAAATAACCTTACAGATGATGACTTTGAAAGAAAACCATGTTTTGAGGAAAGAATCAAGCTTCAAAAAGAGGTTTTGAATTTTCCACAGCTTCCCACAACAACAATTGGGTCATTCCCACAAACCCAAGATGTAAGATCAGCTCGAAGCAAACTCAAAAAAGGCGAAATAACATTTGAAGAATATGACAGCTTTATAAAATCCAAAATTGAAAGGGTAATAAAGCTTCAAGAAGAAATCGGGCTTGATGTGCTTGTCCACGGCGAATACGAAAGAAATGATATGGTAGAGTTTTTCGGCGAAAACTTGGAAGGGTTTTTAATCACTCAAAACGGCTGGGTTCAGTCATACGGCACAAGATGTGTAAAACCTCCTATAATATTTTCTGATATTAAAAGAAAAAAGTCACTCACTGTGGAATATATAAAATACGCACAAAGCTTGACTTCAAAGCCTGTAAAAGGAATCTTGACAGGACCAGTTACAATTCTCAACTGGTCGTTTGTGCGTGAAGATATACCATTGAAAAATGTAGCTTTTCAGCTTGCTCTTGCAATAAAAGAAGAGGTTTTGGAGCTTGAAAAAGAAGGTGTAAAGATTATTCAGATTGACGAGGCAGCACTGATTGAAAAGCTTCCGCTCAGGCGCTGTCAGCACAGTGAATACCTATCATGGGCAATAAAGGCATTTAGACTCACATGTTCAAAGGTAAAACCAGAAACTCAAATTCACACTCATATGTGTTATAGCAACTTTGATGAACTTTTAGACGAAATTGCAAAGATGGATGTGGACGTTATCACATTTGAAGCTGCAAAATCTGATTTCACTTTGCTTGATAGCATAAACAAAAGTAATTTAAAGTCAGAGGTAGGACCAGGGGTGTTTGATGTTCACTCTCCAAGAATTGTATCAAAGGAAGAGATGAAAAAGCTTATTTTAAAGATGATTGAAAAGGTTGGAAAAGACAGACTGTGGATAAATCCTGACTGTGGTCTTAAGACCAGAAAGGAAGAAGAAGTTTTGCCTACCTTGCAAAACATGGTTCTGGCAGTGTGGGAAGTTAGAAATAACTTATAGCAATCCTTCTTTCTCACATAAAAACATAAGAAGGCTGGGAAACGTTTTTTTAAAAAGTCCCAGCCTTCTTTTTTACACTTTTCTGCACTTTTTCCTGAACTGGTTGGGCGTCATATTGCAAAGTTTTGTGAAGCACTGGATAAAATAGTCTGTGTCGTTGTACCCAACTGCCTGTGAGATTTCGTATATCTTCATATTGGTGGACATCAAAAGCTTTTTTGCTTCTTCAACTCGTATCTTTTGCAAATAAGAATTGAAATACATTCCATAATGTTTTTTGAAAAGTTGACCCAAGTACACAGGGTTTATATAAAACCTTTGTGCAACAGATTTTAATGTCAGGTTCTTGTTATAATTTTCTTTTATGTACTTTTCAAGCTCACATATGATACCGTTAGATAGGCTTGCTCTCCATTGTCTGAACTTGTTTAGTATCCCTTCGCAAAACTTAAGCAAATTTTTTTGTATATCTTCAATATTTGAAAATTCAAGTCTCAAGTTTGAAAAGTATTCTATTTCATCTTCTAAATTTAGACCCATCCTGCTAAAATAAGAGCTTATAGATACCACTACAAAGCTTAAATACGTCATCAAAAATTCAAGCTGATATTTTCCTTTTCTAATGTCTTCCATCATTTCTTCAACTATCTTTTGTATGTCTTGGCTATTTTCTTCGATAGCCAAAATGAGTCTTTTATCATATTCTTTTGAGTATAAAAGCTCTTTCGAATTTGGTAGGCTGTTACTATAAAATGTAATTCCCATTTGATTGTAAAAAAGCGCAAAGTTCAAAGAGTATGCTGCTTCATAAATTGCATCAAAAAATTGAGCCCATTTTGTAATCTTTCTTGAAAAAGCAAACACAATCTCTGTTGCAAAATCAATCATCTTTTTTAGTTTTTGGTATGCTTCTTGTATGTTCTCTTCAGATGCTGCAACCACATAGTACTTGTCTCCAATCTCCGAAAACTCGTACATAAGTCCTTCTTTTTTAAGCTGTTCAAAGCCCCCCTTTATCCTTAACAACATATTTTCTATTCTCTCGTCAAGATAGAAATTCAGCCAGTTCGACATTTCTTTAAAGTAGACTATTCCAACAAAAATCCCATTTTCTATTTTGATATTGCTATTTTCTATACTTTCTTTAAAGCTTCTCTCAAGCGCAAATAGGCTTCTGCCTTCTTTAATTAGCTCCCTTTTCTTGAGTTTTGACTTTACTTTCTGGAGTGTCTCAACAAGCTCTTCTTCTTCAATGGGCTTTAATATGTAATTGACAACACCATGCTGGATAGCTTTTTTTGCATACTCAAAATCTGCATACCCGCTGATGATTATCACTTCAGGCGGGTTTTTTATTTCCCTTTTAACCTTCTCGATAAGGTCAAGGCCACTTAAAAGCGGAATCTTGATGTCGCTGATGAGCACGTCAACCTGCATCTTTTTCATAAACTCAAAAGCAGAAGGACCATCTTCTGCCTCGCCCACTATTTCAAACCCAAGTTCTTTCCAGTCAATCAAGTTTTTTAGCCCTTCTCTCATAAATACCTCATCTTCAACTATCAATACTTTGTACAGCATCTTCAAAGTCCCTCTTGTTAGGAATTTTTATCACAACTTTTAATCCCCCAAGCTGCCCTCTTAATATGTCAAAGCTAAAATTTTTGCCATAAAACAGCTCAAGTCTTCTAAAAACATTTTTAAGCCCCACACTGCTTTTCTTGTCAGATGAAAGTCCTTTTATAGAACGCAGCAGTTCTGTTATTCTATCATCCTCTAAGCCTTTGCCATTGTCCTCAATGGTTATTGCTATCATATCACCTTCTTTGAAAACCTTGACCACAATCCTTCCTTCACCTTTGCTGTTTTCTATCCCATGAACACATGCGTTCTCAACAAGAGGTTGTATGGTCATCTTTGGTATCTTTGTTGATTTTACACCTTCTTCTACATCAATCTCAAATTTCAGCTTTTCCCCAAACCTGTACTTTTGTATCTCAAGGTAGTCATAAATAGCCGAAACTTCCTCTTCAATGGTTATGAGATCTTTTTCCCACCTTATGCTTCGTTTTAAAAGCTTTGCAAGAAGTTTTATGGCATT
>NZ_APGP01000071.1:0-917 GCF_000404025.1 Caldicellulosiruptor sp. F32 | reverse complement strand
ATAAATTATCAAAGGCAAAAGAAAGATCTTTCGATAGTGAAAAGGGGCTGTTTTATACCTACTTTATAAACCAGCCAGTTGAGTATGAATATGATGAGAAAAAGCAAGAGGTTAAAATTAAGAAATTTGAACAGAAAAAAGTAGCATTTTTCCTGGAGTCACAGGTAAGGGCAATGAAGACAATTGACGATGTAGAAACAAAAAGAAAGATTTATCAAAGCGTTAAAGAAAGTGACCTTTACGACAAAGTGCTCAAAATGTACAAGACAAACGAAAGCCTGGTGAATCAGCCAAATCAGCTTGGAAGGATAAAAGCATTTACACCTGGCTGGCTTGAAAATGAATCCATTTTCATGCACATGGAATACAAATACCTGCTTGAGCTGCTAAAGGGCGGACTTTACACAGAGTTTTTTGAAGACTTCAAAATGGTTTTGCCACCATATATGGACCCAGCGGTTTATGGAAGATCAATATTTGAAAATTCCTCATTTATTGCAAGCTCAAGCAATCCTGACAAAAGTATCTGGGGCACAGGTTTTGTTGCAAGGCTTTCTGGCACCACAACAGAGTTTTTAAATATGGAGCTGATTATGCTGTTTGGTGAAAAACCATTTGAATACAAAAATGGAGATCTAATTTTTAAACTGTCTCCAAAACTTCCGGGCTGGATGTTTACAGAAGATAGAAAAGAAGTTGAGATTATAGTAAATGGCAACAGGCAAACCATAGTTTTAGGTAAAAATCAATTAGCAGCAGTTCTATTTGGCAGAACACTGGTTGTTTATCACAATCCACGAAGGCTTAACACATATGACAAAGATGTAAAAGTTTCAAAGTATATTCTGCATTTTGATGATAAAGTGGTTGAGGTTGAAGATGAAATGGTGCATAAACCATATTCTTATGAGATCAGA
>NZ_APGP01000070.1:0-2209 GCF_000404025.1 Caldicellulosiruptor sp. F32 | reverse complement strand
TTCGTTCAATACGTTAAAAGCAGTTTAGAAGAAGCTCAAACAGTGGAACGCATTGACAATTTGATGCGCCTTCTCTCTCAACATTTTATCACTAAAACCGCAAGCACGGTTACTGTTTCAAAATCTCAAAAGGAGGGGTCAAATATGCGAAATGAGATAAGAAAGCGTTACGAAACCGATGAGATATTCCGCAAGAAAGTTGACAAGGTTGCAAAACAATGGCAGGCATTGAGAGGCAGCAAAAACTCTCTGGAAAGCTACGTGGAAGTAGTTCTCCGTAACTACGAAGTAGCGAAATCTGTTGTTAAAGGGACATCCTTTGCCCTTTCAGACGATGAAATCCTTCAGGGACTCTTAGATTCTGTTAAGAAGGATGTTGTCCAGAAAAATTTCAGGCGAGCTACCGCTTTGCAGCGAGAGGTTGAAGAAGGAAGCTACGATTTGGAGCGCATCGGCCGTTTCCTCGAAGATACCTACGGGATAAAACGTCCACCGTTTACTCCTGATGATTTTGCAAGACTGTCTAAGGACAATAAGGAACATTACGAACCCTACCCGTCAAGTATGTGTCGCGCAGTAACGCTGCAAGCAAAAGATTTGCAAGGACGGTTAAGCCAATGGTTGAAGGAATTACCAAACGCTCTCAGCTATCGTGACCAACTCACCTCCACCGCAAAGGAAAGGATTGCTAAACAGCTAACCGATATTCTCTCCATGCTGATGACCGTAGATACTTTGGATGATGCCACAGTCGATAAGGTTTCTACGCCCACCCGAAAACGTGACAGTGCCACATACACGCAGATGGAGATGGAAGAGTTCTTCAAGAGAGGCCAAGAGCTTGCCAGCAATTGGTACACCTTCGTTAAGAGAGTTCAGGCTTCCGTAGAAAAGGAGAAGTCCGAAAGAAGTTACCTCTCCGGAGACTTGAAAATTTTGTCCAACGTGGCACGCTGGCAGTATCCTAACAACCTTCAACCGGATATTGAAAAGCGTGACGATAGCGGTTTCTGGAGCGGTGTTTTTAGAGCATTACCACCTTCTCACGAACTCAACAGGCTGATTAACCAAAAAATCTTTAACGAGTAACCGAAAGGAGATGAATATGATGCTACCCATTTTCTACTGGATTAAGTGGAATGACCTTATGAAAGATGAACTGGCTGAGAAGTTGTCTCAAACCTGTTTTGGAAATTTCGGGTATGACTTTCTCTGCGCCTTTGGAGATAACGAATGGCAAGCTTTACGTCACTGTCCATTGGGAATGCAATGCTGCGAAGCAACTTACCATTACGAGTTAGTACCTCAACATATAAAAAAGCAACTGGAATATGCTGGATAAGACTTTCTCCTCCGAAGAAAAAAAGTTGCTCTCTATAAAGTTCCGTTGGTATAACCTAAAATTTTATCCATTAAAAGAAGCTAAGGAGGTGAGATAATGCCTCTACCTAAAAGAGGAACACCTGAATATGAAGCATGGCGTAATTCTCCAGCCTATGAAGAGTGGCGAAAAAAGACAAGTCAAGTAGTAAGGAGCCTCTGGCAAGACCCTAACTCAAAATTACGTCAAAAATTGCAGTCCGATGAATATAGAGAGAAAAAACGCCATTTTTTGAAAGCGCAATGGCAAGACCCTAACTCAAAAATTCGTCGCGCTTGTCAGTCGGAAGAATTCCGGAAAAAAGTAAGTCGCGGGGTAAAAGCAGCGTTGAACGACCCGGATATAAAATCACGACAAATCGAGGGCGTAAAGCGAGCTTGGGAAAATCCGGAGATTAGAGAAAAGTATCTGAACTACCTCCGTGACCCAGAAGCTAACCAAGAACGCAGGAAACGCATTTCTGAAGGAATGCGAAAAAGCTCAAAACGTATTGGCAGACCACCTAGGGATGGTGATAAAGAATGTTCTGGCTGATATGGTCACTGATAACTCTATCTGTAATCGGAATCGGCTATCTTTATTTGAAAAGAAACAAAATCGTATTTTAGCACATGAAAATATCGTTGGATTAACGTTTATAAGCCTCTATGCACCTAGGAACTTTTTTCATCAACTATTTTTATACGTGAAAAGAAAAACCAACTTAATTTAAGGAGGTTCGATAACTATGCAACGAGAGCCCTTCTATACAAAGGACTTGCACTTCGCTGCTTACTTAATGTTAAACGGTTATGAACCAGAAATCAAAATTCCATACTCTAAGGCAAG
>NZ_APGP01000069.1:0-42217 GCF_000404025.1 Caldicellulosiruptor sp. F32 | reverse complement strand
TAATCTCAGGAAGAAAGCTTGCAATTGTCCCAATTTTGAGAGCTGGGCTTGGCATGGTTGACGGGCTTTTGAAACTCATTCCTGCAGCAAAAGTGGGTCATATTGGGCTTTACAGAGACCCACAGACTCTAAAACCTGTCGAGTATTATTGCAAGCTTCCTCAAGATGTGCATGAAAGAGACATAATTGTGCTTGATCCAATGCTGGCAACAGGAGGGTCTGCTTCTGCTGCGTTTGATTACATCAAAAGGTACAATCCACAGAGCCTGAAACTTATGTGCCTGATTGCAGCACCAGAGGGGATTGAAAGGTTGACAGCTGACCATCCCGAGGTTGAAGTGTACTGTGCAGCAGTTGATGAGAAGCTAAACGACCATGGATATATTGTACCAGGGCTTGGAGATGCAGGGGATAGGCTCTTTGGTACAAAGTAAAAAACAGAAGTTGGAGGAAATACAATGAGACCTACATGGGATGAGTACTTTATGCAGATTGTTGATATTGTGAAGGAAAGGTCAACGTGTTTGAGACGAAAAGTTGGAGCACTAATTGTTAAGGACAAGAGGATTTTAGCAACAGGCTACAACGGTGCACCAAGTAATCTGCCTCACTGTGAAGAAGTAGGTTGCTTAAGAGAAAAGCTTAATGTCCCATCAGGACAAAGACATGAGCTTTGCAGAGGACTTCATGCTGAACAAAATGCGATAATCCAAGCAGCTAAAATGGGCGTAAATATCGACGGCAGCGTTATTTACACAACAACCTATCCATGTGTGATTTGTGCTAAAATGATAGTGAATGCTGGTATCAAAAAGGTGATTTACAAAGGCTCATATCCAGATGAGATGAGCCAAAAGATATTTGAAGAAGCTGGTATAGAAGTTGTAAAATTTGAGGAAAATGAAAAAAGGTGATGGAAAATGAGCAAGAAAAGTACGTTTATAATTTTAGCTGCTGGCGAAGGAAAGAGAATGAAATCTAAATATTCCAAGGTTGTCCAAAAGATTATGGGAAAGCCCATGATACTTTATATAATAGACGAGATTGAAAAAAACTTTGAAGATGGTAAGATTGTGGTTGTTGTAGGAAATAAAAAAGAGGATGTGTATAAGGTTTTAGAAGGAAGGAATGTAAAGTTTGCATATCAAGAAAAACAGCTTGGCACAGCACATGCTGTGATGTGTGCTATGGATTATGTCTCAGATGATTCGAAGGATGTATTTGTTTTATATGGTGATGCACCTTTTATAAAGGCTGATACTTTAAAGAGGCTTTCTCAAAAGAGAGAAGAGGAAGCTGCAGCACTTTGTCTTCTGACAGCTATTTTTGAAAATCCATACGGTTATGGTAGGATAATTGCAGATGAAAATGGCAATGTAATAAAGATTGTTGAAGAGAGGGACGCAACTGAAGAACAAAGAAAAATAAGGGAGATAAATCCCGGATTTTATTGCTTTGAAAAACACGAGCTTGTGAATGTTTTGAGCAAGATTGACAATAAAAATTGCCAGAATGAGTATTATCTAACAGATGCCATTGAGATACTAAATAGAAGTGGCAAAAAGGTTGTAAAAGTAACTGTAGAAGACAATTTTGAGGTTATGGGAATTAACTCAAGGTATGAGCTTTTTGTTGCTGAGCAGGAGTTAAAACTCAGGATAAATAAAGAACATCTCTCAAGAGGCGTGCAGATAATAGACATATATAATACCTATATTCATCCAGATGTTCAAATTGGAAAGGATACAGTAATTTATCCGGGTACGTTTATCCTTGGCAAAACTTCAATTGGGGAGGACTGTGTAATTGGTCCACAGTCTTACATTGTAGACTCAAAAATAGGAAATAACTGTCATATCCAGTTTTCTGTGATAGAAAATTCTGAAATAAAGGATAATGTCAAGATAGGACCATATGCGCACTTGAGACCAAACAGCCTCTTAGAAGAAGGAGTAAAAATTGGAAACTTTGTTGAGGTAAAAAATTCTAAACTTGGCAAGAACACAAAGTCAGCCCATCTTACATACATTGGGGATGCTGATATTGGCGAGAATGTGAATTTAGGCTGTGGAACAATATTTGTAAACTATGATGGATATAAAAAACACAGAACAGTTGTGGAGAACAATGCCTTTATAGGTTGCAATTCTAATCTCATTGCGCCAGTTAAAATTGGAGAAAATGCCTACATTGCAGCAGGTTCTACAATAACAGAGGACGTGCCAGCAAATGCGCTTGCAATTGCGAGAGAGAGGCAGACAAACAAAGAGGGTTGGGTACTGAGACGAAAACAAATGTATGAGAGCAGGTAATTTTTTAAAGATGAAAAAAAATTTAAAAATATTTTAAAGATGGATTATTTTTTTGTGTTATAATATAGATTGCGCATAAAAGATGTTTAAATTAACTTTTGTGCTGGGGGTAAAAAAAGTGATAACACATGGCAAAGAGATAAAGATATTTGCTGGAAATTCTAACAGAGAGTTAGCAGAAGAAATAGCCAAAAAGCTCAACAAAAAACTTGGCGATGCAGAAATAGGCAGGTTTTCAGACGGTGAGATTTCAGTTAAGATTAATGAAACTGTACGTGGGGCGGATGTGTTTGTTGTTCAGTCAACATGCCACCCTGTCAATGAGAATCTCATGGAACTTTTAATTATGATTGACGCTTTTAAAAGAGCCTCAGCCGGAAGAATAACAGCTGTCATTCCTTACTATGGATATGCAAGACAAGACAGAAAAGCCCGAGCTCGTGACCCAATTACTGCAAAGCTTGTTGCGAATTTGATTACATCTGCAGGAGCAGACAGGGTACTTACCATGGACCTTCATGCGCCACAGATTCAAGGATTTTTTGACATCCCTCTTGACCATTTGATTGGTGTTCCGATATTGGCAAAATACTTCCTTGAAAATGTCAATCTTGAGAATGCAGTTGTTGTATCACCCGATTTGGGAAGTGTTACAAGAGCTCGCAACTTTGCAACAAAGCTTGATTTGCCGCTTGCTATCGTGGACAAAAGACGCCCCAAGGCAAATGTCGCTGAGATAATGAACATTATTGGTGATGTGAAGGACAAGACTGCCATAATGGTTGATGATATGATAGACACAGCAGGGACAATTGTTGCAGCAGCACAGGCTCTCATGGACTATGGCGCAAAAGAGATTTATGCTTGCTGTACACACCCGGTTTTGTCTGGTCCTGCTGTTGAGAGAATCCAAAACTCGCCAATTAAAGAGCTGATTGTGTTGAACACTATTCCTCTGCCACCTGAAAAGAGAATAGACAAAATTAAAGAGCTCTCTGTTGCTGACCTGTTTGCTGAGGCAATTAACCGAATATATGAAGATGTTGCAATTTCGACTTTGTTTGATGAATACATCAGCACAAAGCCAAATAGATAACTTATATAGAAAGATTTTCTGTAATAAAATGAATCTAAAGGCTGTCTTTTGCTCAAAATTTGAAAGGCAGCCTAATTTTTATAAAGAAGGAGTGAATTTGAGTTTGGATTACATCATTGCTGGGCTTGGGAATCCTGGAGAGAGATATACTTTTACACGCCACAACGCAGGTTTTTTGGCAATTGATTATTTAGCACAGGCCTTCAACACAAAAGTGGACAGAATAAAGTTCAAAGGACTTATTGGAAGTTTTGAGTATGCTGACAAGAAAGTACTTCTTTTAAAACCCATGACATACATGAACTCAAGTGGTGATAGTATTGTAGAGGCAGTAAACTTCTACAAAATAAAGCCTGAAAAGCTAATTGTCATCTACGATGACATTGCATTTGATGTTGGAGTTGTTAAGATGAGAAAAAAAGGCTCAGATGGTGGGCACAACGGTGTAAAGTCTATCATCCAGCGCCTTGGCACAGAAGAGTTTCCAAGGATTAGAATTGGCATTGGAGTGCCAAAGGAGGATATGGTAAAATATGTACTGTCAGAATTTGAAGATTTTGAGAAACAAAAGATCTTCAAAGCTATTGAAAAGGCAGCACAAGGTATTAAGATTTTACTCGAAAGTGGCATTGACAGAGCTATGAACTATATAAATGGAGATGTGGTGGTGTAGATTTGCTTAAAATTTTTGAAAAACTTGATGAATTTTTGAAAGTTGAGGAAGCAATTTTAAAAAAGCGCCTTCCCATACTTGTCACAAACCTTGGCGAAATGGGGAAGGCCCTCTTGGTCCATGCAATATGTCAAAAATTTAACAAAAAGGTTCTCTTTATAACGCATCAAAAAAGCAAAAGTGAGTGGGAAAAGAGGTTTAAAAATCTTTTTGACAAGGTAATAGTTTTACAAGAGAGAGAAAATCCTCTTATAAACTCATTTGCAAAGAGCAAGGACTCTGAGATCCAAAGGGCGGAGGAGTTTGTCAGAATTTTTGAAGAAGGATTTGATGTGCTTATTTTAAGCCCTCAAAATTTGCTTGAAAAGTATTCTGATTTTAAGTGTGAGTCTCTCATCCTTGAAGAGAACAAGGAGTTAGGCTTTGAAGAATTTTTAACCACACTTCCAAGGTATGGTTATGAAAGAGTTAAGGTTGTTGAGAAAAAAGGTCAATTTTCTCAAAAAGGTGGAATAGTAGATATATACCCTATTTTCAGCAAATACCCTGTTAGAATAGAATTCTTTGGTGATACAATTGACACTATAAGGTATTTTGACGTTGAGACTCAAAAGTCGTTTGAAAGGGTCTCTTGTGTAAAGATTTATAAAGCTTGTGAATGGGATTTAGGTATTGACTTTTCAGATGGTATTAAAAAGATAGTAGCAGATTTTAAAAAACTTCAAAACAAACTCAAAGGTGACGCAAGAAAAAACTTAGAAGAAAGTTTCAAAGATGTAATAGACAGAGTTGAACTAAAAATTGATAAACTATATCCTTACTATTACCAAAATTTTAGGTCCATTTTTGATATTTTCGGCGATTGCTTTGTTATAATTGACGAGTATACTCAGGTTTACAGCAGCTTGAAAACTTTTGAAGAGCAGACTGAAGATCTTTACAAAGACCTTTTAGAAAAAGGATATGTTCTGCCAAAAATGGCAGAGTGCTATTTCAAAGTCTATGATATATTGGAAAAACTTTCCTCTTCAATTATCCTTCAAACGTTTGCGCAAAGCATAAAAGAGATTCAAGTAAAAGATATCTTTTCTTTTAATAATCTCCGGGAGATTCCTTCGTACAATGGCCAAAAAGAACTTTTAATAGAGGATATAAGGTATTACCAGTCAAAGGGTTATTTGATAAATGTCTTTGCTGGAAGTGAGACTTCACTTGAGGATTTAAAATCAGAACTTGAAAAGGATAGAATAGAATTTAACGAAACAGATGAGGTTTCAGCAGGTAACCAGGGAGTTTATCTTCTTCCACGGTCGATTGAAAAAGGGATTGAAATACAAAACTTAAAATGGGTTTGCCTTAGCTTTTTCAATGTGGAAAAGAAAAAAGGAAGAGATGTCAAAAAAAGACCAAAATCAAAAAAAGAAACGTTTTATACAATTGAAGACTTAAAATACGGAAGCTATGTTGTTCATAGGACATATGGTATAGGAAAATTTTTGGGATTTGAGAAGATCACTGTTGAGGGTGTGACAAAAGAATATTTGAAACTTGAATACGCTAATAACTCTTACTTGTATGTGCCAACCACTAACTTGGATGTAATTGAGAAATATATAGGTACTGATGATTCAGAACCCAAACTCTCAAAGCTTGGAACTTTAGATTGGCAAAAACAAAAACAAAGAGTTAGAAAATCGCTTGAGGTTGTGGCAAAAGACATAGTTGAGCTGTATGCAAAAAGGCAGCTCAAAAAAGGTTTTAAGTTCTCGCCTGACACCATTTGGCAAAAAGAGTTTGAGGAAAAGTTTCCATACACCGAAACAGAAGGTCAGCTTCAGGCAATTGAGGAGATTAAAAAGGACATGGAATGCGAAAAGCCTATGGACAGGATACTTTGTGGTGATGTTGGATATGGCAAGACAGAGGTTGCAATGCGCGCAGCATTTAAAGCTGTGATGGACTCAAAGCAGGTAGCGGTGCTTGTTCCAACTACAATCTTGGCTCAGCAGCACTATATGACATTTGTACAACGGATGAAGGATTTTCCAATAACAATTGAAGTACTTTCGCGTTTAAAAAGTGAGAACCAGCAAAAGAAGATATTAAGAGGGTTAAAAGACGGTACAATTGATATAATTATTGGAACTCATAGACTTTTATCAAATGATGTAAAGTTTAAAGACTTAGGGCTTTTGATTATTGACGAGGAGCACAAATTTGGAGTTGAACACAAGGAAAAGATAAAAAAGTTGAAAGAAAATGTGGACGTTTTGACTCTTACAGCAACACCAATTCCAAGAACACTCAATATGGCGCTGTTGGGCATAAGAGATTTGAGTGTCATTGAAGACCCTCCAGAGGATAGGTTTCCTGTGCAGACTTTTGTCATGGAGTACAATGAAAAGGTGATAAAAGAAGCAATCTTAAAAGAGGTTTCAAGAGGAGGGCAAGTATTTTACCTTTACAACAGGGTAAAAGGTATAGAAGAAGTGGTAAATAGGCTTCAAGCACTTTTAGGGGAAGACGTCAAGATTGCATATGCGCATGGTCAGATGGATGAAAGACAATTAGAAGAGGTGCTTATTGACTTTATAAACGGTAAATATGATGTACTTGTCTGCACAACAATAATTGAATCAGGTGTTGATATGCCAAATGTTAATACACTCATTGTGGAGGATGCAGACAGACTTGGTCTTGCCCAGCTTTACCAGCTTCGTGGAAGGGTTGGGCGATCAAATAAGCTTGCGTATGCATATTTCACATTCAGAAAAGACAAAGTGCTTTCTGAGGAGGCTGCAAAAAGGCTTTCTGCTATAAAGGAGTTTACAGAGCTGGGCTCAGGTTTTAAGATTGCAATGAGAGACCTTGAAATAAGAGGTGCAGGCTCAATCGTGGGGAAGCTCCAGCATGGGCACATTAATGCTATTGGTTATGACATGTATATAAGACTTTTGTCAGAAGAGATTAGAAGGCTCAAAGGAGAAGATATCCAGCCGGAGATTGAGCCGCAGATAGATATAAAGGTAAATGCTTATATTAGTAGTGAATATATCGATGATGACAAGGAAAGAATTAACATGTACAAGAAGATTTCTTCTATTGATACAAAAGAAGATGTTCAAGAAATCTATGATGAGCTTATTGACCGATTTGGAGATATTCCAAAAGAGGTTGACAATCTCATAAAAATTGCTTATATTAAGTTCCTCTGCAAAAGATTAGGAATTCTCTCTATTTCACAAAACGATAGTGAAAAGGTTAAGTTGCAATTTGGGGCACAAGAAAACGTTACTTTGATCAAGACCTTGCTTTGTGAAAAAGGTATTTTGTACAGCGAAGGTAAAGATGGCACATTGATATTTTCTTTGTCGAAAGATTCTTTGGACTTTTTAGTAAATCTTTTGGAAGATTTAGCTGAAAAAGTTTGCTGAGGAACAGGTGCTTTAAAATAATCCTTCATTGTTTTATAATATTGTTATTATCAAAAAATACTTTAGACAAAGGAGAAGAGATAGATGACCAAAAAAACAAAGATTGCGATTTTTGCATCTGTGGCTGTTGTGCTACTGATAATCCTCATTGCCGTAACTCCAGAGATAGTAAAGTACATTGATGAGAACAGAGCTGTTGCCATTGTAAATGGTGAGAAGATTACTAAAAAGGAATTTTCTATCAACTACAAGTCTCAAATTGATTACTATGGACTTGACAAAGCTTTTTTGGCGCAGAAGGTTGGTAGCAAGACTTATGAGGAGCAGATAAAGGAGAATGTACTCGATGGTCTTATTGTAAGACAGATAGAACTTCAGCAAGCTAAAAAGAGAAATATCACATTAACTGCTCAGGAGAAAAAGGCAATAGAAGACCAAATTAACCAGTATAAAAATGACTCACAAAACGGACTGCAGTTTAAACAATATCTTCAAACCATTGGCGCAACAGAGGATGAGTACAAAGACCAGATTATAAAATCACAGATTGTCTCAAAGCTTTTTGATGAGCTAACAAAAAATCAAACAGCCTCTATGTCTGAGATAGAAAGCTACTATAATTCACATAAGTCTGATTATATCCAGGTAAAGGCAAGTCATATTCTATTTAAAGTTTCAGACTCAAAAGAGGAAGCTACAAAAAAGAAAAAAGCAGAAGAAGTTTTGCAGATGATTAAAAATGGGCAGAACTTTGAAAAACTTGCTAAAAAGTATTCTGAGGATGAGAATACAAAACAAAAAGGAGGAGACCTTGGGTATTTTAGAAAAGGTGAGATGGTAAAAGAATTTGAGGATGTAGCATTTTCTCTTGGCATTGGCGAGATAAGTGGAATTGTCAAAACAAGCTATGGGTTTCACATTATAAAGGTGACAGATAGAAAACAGCTTGCTTTGAACGATGTAAAGGACGAGATAAAATCAACAATAGAAACTCAGAAAAAACAACAATATTTCCAAAGCTTGCTTGAAAAGTGGAAAAAAGAGGCAAAGATAAAGAAGTTTGAAAATGTCCTAAAGAGCGTTTCTATATAAAAATCTTTTTAGAGGTTTGTGTTTGAGGTGCTTTGAAAGTGGACTTTTTAGAAAAGGTAAGATGGACAATTGAAAAACATAATATGCTCAAAAAAGGCGACAAGGTTTTAATTGGCTGTTCTGGTGGAATTGATTCAATGGTGCTTTTGGATTGTATTTACAGATTAAAGGATGAGTATGAACTTGATATTACTGTTGCGCACCTTAACCATATGCTAAGACAAGAGGCAATAGAGGATGAACTATTTGTAATTGATACTTGTAAGAGGTATAATATTAAATGTATAACAAGGTCAATTGATGTTAGAAAGATCAAGGAAGAACGAAAACTTTCAGAAGAGGAAGCAGGAAGACTTGCAAGGTACAATTTTTTTTATGAACTTGTAAATAGTTTAGGACTCAGCAAGATTTTATTAGGACATAATAAAAATGATGTTGTTGAAACCTTCTTTTTGAATCTATTCAGAGGAAGCGGACTTGATGGTCTTGCATCAATCCCGCCTGTGCGCGATATTGTTGCAAGACCACTTATATATATGTCAAGAGAAGAGATTGAAGAGTATGCGAAAGAAAATGGCATAAAGTATGTCATAGATAAGACAAACTTTTCATCAAAGTATAAGCGAAATGTCGTAAGAAACCAGATTTTACCGGTTATAAGAG
This sequence comes from Caldicellulosiruptor sp. F32, assembly GCF_000404025.1. NCBI lineage: Bacteria > Bacillati > Bacillota > Caldicellulosiruptorales > Caldicellulosiruptoraceae > Caldicellulosiruptor > Caldicellulosiruptor sp. F32. The sequence continues at coordinate 32,947 of NZ_APGP01000069.1, read as the reverse complement.
AAAAATTTGGGGATGGAGTAATTGATACTATTTTCAGGACAATAAATATAATAAGAGATGAAAATATCCAGATAAATGAACTTGTTGAAGACGCTTTTAATGAGTGTGTCAGGAAAGAAGATTTTTACTATGTCCTTGACATAAAACACGTAATCACCTTACAACCTTTTTTACAGAGAAGACTTGTAAAAAGGACTCTCAAAGAGTTTGACATGCCAATTTCAGTTGAGATAGTTGAAGACGTATTAAAGCTCTTTTCACTTCCTTCTGGTAAAAAGAAGGTATTTGATGATTTGATTGTTGAGAAGCAAAATGAAGCTATTGTATTTTACAAAAAGGCAGAGGAGAAAACCTTTTGCTTTGAAATTCCATTAAAAGAGGAGTATGATATAAGATATAGAAATTTTGAATTCAAACTTAAAGTTACAAATGAAAAGGAAAAAGAAGATAGCATTTATATTGATGCTGAGCAAATAGTTGATGGGAAACTATTTTTCAGAACAAGAAGAGATGGTGATTTTATACAGCTAAAAGTGGGTAAGAAAAAACTAAAAGAATGGTTTATTGATAAAAAGATTCCGAAGCGTTGGCGAGATAATATTCCACTTATTACCAAAGACAGTGAAGTAATTGTCATATTTGATATATATTCAAATGCAGTAACAATAAATCAAAAATATAAAGTAAAACCACAAACAAGGCAATTTTTAAAGATAAAATTCACAAAACTGGAGGGAGTTTGATGGTAGTGAAAGACATAACAATGAAAGTAAAAGAGATTTTGATAACAGAAGAGCAGATTCGTCAAAAAGTAAAAGAGCTTGGTCAGAAAATATCTGAGGACTATAAAGACAGTGATGATTTCTTGATGGTGTGCATATTAAAAGGCGGAGTTGTGTTCATGGCAGATTTGCTGAGGCAAATAACAATTCCTGTTAAGATAGAATTCATGGCTGTTTCCAGCTATGGTAATTCAACCTCTTCGTCAGGTATAGTCAGAATACTCAAAGACCTTGACACGAGCATTGAAGGAAAGGACGTTTTACTTGTTGAGGACATTGTTGACACAGGCCTTACTCTAAAATACATCACGGAATACTTAAAAGGGAGAAGACCGCGAAGTCTCAGGATTTGTACCATGCTTGACAAACCAAGTAGAAGGAAGGTTGATGTAGAGATACATTATAAAGGGTTTGAGATACCAGACAAGTTTGTTATAGGGTATGGTCTGGATTATGCAGGTCTTTATAGGAATCTACCTTATATTGGTGTTTTAGAGTGAGAAAACCTTAAAGTTTAACTTTATAAATTGAAAGGAGTGCCTATCTACAATTGAGGAACTTATTCAAAACAGCAACAATTTACATTTTAATTGCTTTGGTAATTTTATTGCTGGTTGACATTTTAAGTGGTGGGCTTAGTTACAACCAGCTTTGGAATATGAGTGAAAAGAGAAACGTCATTTACTCAGAGTTAATAAATGACATCAATGATGGAAAAGTCTCACGAATAGTACTTAGTTATAACAATGTCTCTGGCCAGTATAAGGATGGAACAAAGTTTGACAATGTATTTGTGCCGTCACCTGACAAGTTTTTAGACCAGATACAGCCAGCAATTGAATCAAAGAAAGTAGAGATTGTGACAAAAGAACCTCCTCAGGTTCCATGGTGGCTATCAACGTTTTTACCAATGTTGATTTTTGCAGGACTTATGATTTTTGTATGGATCTTTATGCTCCAGCAGACACAAGGCGGCGGCAGTAAAATAATGTCTTTTACAAAGTCAAGAGCAAAGACCATTCAGGACTTAAAAAAGAAAGTGACATTTGCTGATGTTGCAGGTGCTGATGAAGAAAAGGAAGAGTTAAAAGAGGTTATAGATTTTCTCAAAAACCCGAGGAAGTATATAGAGCTTGGTGCAAGGATTCCAAAGGGTATTTTACTTGTCGGACCACCTGGCACAGGTAAGACGCTTTTAGCAAAGGCTGTTGCGGGTGAGGCAGGTGTTCCGTTTTTCAGCATATCTGGTTCTGACTTTGTTGAGATGTTTGTTGGTGTTGGTGCTGCAAGGGTAAGAGACTTATTTGACCAGGCAAAGAGAAATGCACCTTGTGTTGTATTTATAGATGAGATAGACGCAGTTGGTCGTCACAGAGGAGCAGGGCTTGGCGGAGGTCATGACGAAAGAGAGCAAACTTTAAACCAGCTTCTTGTCGAGATGGATGGTTTTGGAACAAATGAGGGAATAATTGTCATGGCAGCAACAAACAGACCCGACATCTTAGACCCTGCGCTTTTGCGACCTGGTAGATTTGACAGGCAGATTGTTGTAAACATTCCAGATGCAAAGGCAAGAGAAGAGATTTTAAAGGTCCACGCGAGAAACAAACCACTCGGGTCTGATGTTGACCTTTCTCAAATAGCAAAGATAACAGCAGGCTTTACAGGTGCAGACCTTGAGAACCTTTTAAATGAAGCTGCGCTTTTGGCTGCGCGAAAGAGCAAAAAACAAATCAACATGGAAGAAGTCCAAGAGGCTGTTGCAAAGGTTTTGATGGGTCCTGAAAAGAGAAGCAGAGTGTACACAGAAAAAGAAAAGAAACTTACAGCATACCATGAAGCAGGTCATGCGATTGTAAGAACCATGATTCCTGATGCAGAACCTGTTCATGAAGTTTCAATTATACCACGAGGATATGCTGGTGGGTACACAATGTATCTGCCAAAAGAGGATAAGTTTTATGCATCAAAGTCTGATATGATGAGGGAGATTATTACTCTTCTTGGTGGAAGGGTAGCAGAAAAACTTGTTTTGGAGGATGTATCAACTGGAGCATCATCAGACATAAAGCGTGCAACCAAAATTGCAAGGGATATGGTTACAAAGTATGGCATGTCTGATAAACTTGGTCCTATGACATTTGGGACAGAGCAGGAAGAGGTATTTTTAGGCAGAGACCTTGCACTTGCAAGAAATTACTCTGAGGAGGTTGCAGCTGAGATAGACAGAGAAATCAAGAGCATAATTGAAGAGGCTTATAAAAAAGCTGAAGAGATCCTCAAACAAAACATTGACAAACTACACAAGGTGGCGAATGCACTTTTAGAGAAGGAAAAACTAACAGGCGAAGAGTTCAGAAGGCTTGTATTCGAAGATGCACAGCCACAGCCTGCGTAATGTATAAGGTTTAAAGATATTTTGAGGTGGATAGAGTGAGTATGAAATTTAAAAATAGATATTGCAATTTTATACTGAATGTAATATAATAATGAACGTGAGGACAAAGGCGTTCTCAAGTGGAGTGGGATGCCTTTGTCCTTTTTTGTTTATAGAATCAAAAAAATCTAATAAATGGAGGGGAAGGTCGGATGAAGAACTACACCAAGGAAGACATTATTCGCATCTGCAAAGAGCAGGATGTTAAATTTATCAGACTCCAGTTTGTAGACATTTTCGGTATTTTAAAGAACGTTGCTGTTCCAGTTGAGCAGCTGGAAGCTGTACTGAACAATGAGGTTATGTTTGACGGCTCATCAATTGAAGGGTTTGTAAGAATTCAAGAATCAGACATGTATTTAAGACCAGACCTAAATACATTTACAATCTTTCCATGGAGACCAACACCAAACAAGGTCGCAAGACTTATTTGTGATGTATATCTACCAGATGGTACACCATTCCCTGGCTGTCCACGTGGTGTTTTGAAGAAGATGCTCAAAAAAGCAGAGGAAATGGGCTTTAAATTCTATGTTGGTCCAGAGATTGAGTTCTTCTTGTTCTTGACAGACGAAAATGGCAATCCAACTTTGCAGACACATGACAAAGGCGGATACTTTGATTTGGCCCCGGTTGATTTAGGCGAGGATGCAAGAAGAGATATGGTTTTGACATTAGAGGAAATGGGATTTGAGATAGAGGCATCTCACCATGAGGTTGCACCTGGCCAGCACGAGATTGACTTCAAATATGATGACGCACTCTACACAGCTGACAACGTTGTTACATTTAAACTTGTTGTAAAGACAATTGCACAAAGACATGGGCTTCATGCAACATTCATGCCAAAGCCAATATTTGGTATTAACGGTTCTGGTATGCACACAAATATGTCTCTTGCAAGGGTTTCTGATGGCAAGAATGCGTTCTTGGACCCAAATGACAAGCTTCAACTTTCAAAAGAAGCATACTATTTCATTGGTGGTCTTATGAAACACGCAAGAGAGTTTGCACTTGTTACAAATCCGCTTGTAAATTCATACAAGAGACTTGTGCCAGGTTATGAAGCTCCTGTTTACATTGCATGGTCACCAAGAAACAGAAGCCCACTTATAAGAGTTCCAGCAAAGAGAGGTCAAGCAACAAGAGTTGAGCTGAGATGTCCAGATCCATCAGCAAATCCATACCTTGCATTTGCAGCAGTTTTAGCAGCAGGGCTTGATGGAATAAAGAATAAGATTGAGCCACCAGAGCCAATTGAAGAGAACATCTTTATTATGACCGATGAAGAAAGGGCAAAGCGTGGCATTGGTAGCCTGCCAGGAAGCCTTGAGGAGGCAATTAAAGAGTTTGAGAATAGCCAGCTCATGAGAGAAACTTTGGGTGGCCATATATTTGAAAAATACTTGGAAGCAAAGAAACTTGAATGGGACGACTACAGAACAAAGGTACATCAATGGGAGATTGATGCATATCTTACAAAGTACTAATTACACACAAAAACGGGTGGAAACTGGAAGCAAGGTTGCCACCCGTTTTTTTATTTCCTTTCTTTGGTTTTTAAATAGTTGTCGGTGCTTCATGGTACCTTTTTAATCATTGCTATTTACAGATATCTTTGAAAATACCCTGTAAAGATTCAACAGAATGCCAACAGGATAGAAACTTTGGGTCAAACAAAAAAGTTTTGGTGCATATAATCCTAAGTAGAAAGCAATTTTGGAGGACAAGGTTTTGAAAGAGGATATAGAAAAAAGGGCGCTTTTAGCAGCTGAACTTTTAATTAGGTACAATTCAACTGTTAGAAAGGTTGCTAAGGTCTTAGGTGTGTCAAAGTCAACAGTTCACAATGATCTTACCTACCGCCTTAATAAAATAAACAAATGGCTTTATAAGCAGGTAAGAGCAATTCTTGAGAAAAACAAGCAAGAAAGACATATTCGAGGTGGTGAAGCGACAAAGAAGAAGTATTCTGCAAAAAAAGAGCAGCTTGTATCAAAAAATAGTGGTATAATATAACGTATAAATACCAAAGCACCTTTTAAATGTAGAGGAGAGAAATTAAAATGAGAGCAAACTTTGAAGAACTAGTCAAAATAATGGACATTCTTCGTGAGAAGTGTCCATGGGATAGACAGCAGACGCATAAAAGCCTAAAAAAATACCTGATTGAAGAGACATATGAGGTTATTGAGGCGATAGATGAAAATGACTACAGTAAACTTAAAGAAGAGTTGGGAGATTTGCTTTTGCAGGTTGTCTTCCACGCAAAGATAGCTCAGGAAAGAGGCGCTTTTGATATTTACGAGGTAATCTATGATATATGCCAAAAAATGAAAAAAAGACACACTCATGTGTTTGGAGAAGATAATTTTAAAACTGCCGATGAGGTTTTGCAAAATTGGGACAGAATAAAAAGTAAAGAGAAAGAAATCAAAACAGTGAGTGAGGCAATGCAAAGTATTCCAAAACACCTTCCTGCTCTTATGCGAAGCTATAAAGTTCAAGAGAAGGCAGCGAAAGTTGGTTTTGACTGGGAAGATTACAAAGATGCTTTAAAAAAGGTATATGAGGAACTTGGCGAGTTTGAGGAGAGTTTGTCGAAAAATAGCGCTCATGACAAGTTGGAAGAGGAACTTGGTGATGTTCTTTTTGCGGTTGTAAATGTTGCAAGGTTTTTTAACATAGATCCTGAAGAAGCACTTTCCAAAACAATACAAAAGTTTATAACCAGATTCTCTTATGTAGAGGAACAAGCAGAAAAACAAGGTAAAAAATTGAATGAGATGACGTTAAAAGATATGGACAAATTTTGGGAAGAGGCAAAAAAAATTTAAAAAAGGCTTGAAAAAAGAAGGATTTTTGATATAAATATAGAATAGAAAGATTTAGAACATTACAAAATACGCGAGGAGGTAAGAAGTAATGAACAAAACAGATTTAGTATCGGCAATGGCAGAGAAGAGTGGGCTTACCAAAAAGGACGCAGAAAAGGCACTCAATGCGTTTGTAGATGCTGTTACAGAGGCACTCTCTAAGGGGGAAAAGGTTCAGCTTGTCGGATTTGGTTCATTTGAAGTAAGAGAAAGGGCAGAGAGAGTTGGAAGAAACCCACAGACACAGGAAGAGATTAAGATTCCAGCAACTAAGGTTCCTGTATTCAAAGCAGGCAAGATGTTAAAAGACGCTGTTGCAAAGTAAGATTTTTAAAGAGGGGCTGTGAATTTTTAGTGTTAAGGCTGCAGCAAAAATGAGAAAATAAGAGCTGCAGCCCTAAATTTTTGTGTACAAAAAAGGGTGAGGGTTTGCAAGAATGCGGATAGACAAATATCTAAAAGTGTCGAGAATTATCAAAAGAAGAACGCTTGCTCAAGAAGCATGCAATAGTGAAAGAGTTTTTGTAAATGGCAAGGTGGCAAAACCTTCGACAGAGGTAAAGGTTGGCGATATTATTGAGGTGCGCTTTGGTGATAAGATTTTTAAATGCAGGGTTACAAGTGTGGATGAAAAGGTTCAAAAAAATCTTGCGAGCAATATGTATGAGGTGATTGAGTAGATTTGGGTCATATTTTGATAGTAAAGAGAATATAGTTTATTATGTAACTTGTATGTGTTTAAAAGGAAAATCAAAATGGTAGCTGATGATAGAAAAAATGTAAAGTCAAAGTTTCACAATGTTCTTATAGAGAACAGAGAAAAGATTACAATAAACGGCGTTGACGATGTTGAAAGCTTTGACGATAATAACGTCATGTTGGTGGTTGACGAAGAACTTCTCATCATCAAAGGATTTGATTTGAAGATAAACAAAATCAATACAGAGACAGGAGAGGTATTTATAGAAGGTCAAGTTTATTCACTTGAATATGGTGAGCCGCCCAAAAAAGGACTGATTGGAAGACTTTTTAAGTAAAGAGGCTGAAAAAATGCAGGGCGTTTTTGATCAGCTTTCAGACTTTCTTTCTTGTTTGATTATTGGGGCGGTAGTTGGATTAATATACGATACCTTCTTTTTCAAAAAAACCTTGAAAAGGCGCAAAAGAGATTTACTATTTTTTATGTCTTCTACTTTATCCACTATTGCAGTAATTTCATGTTTGTATTTTATAAACTACTATACTATTAGATGGTATACATTTTTGGCTATCGTGTGTGGTTTTTGGCTCTACAAAAATTCAATATCTTTTTTCTACAAAAGTATTTTAAGAAGCGTGAACAAAGTTTTATCTTTTACCAAGAAATAATTTGTGATAAAATATAACTACACTTTTTGGAATACTCAAAAGGAAGACAAGCTGTGAAAAAGATTTTTAAAGTAGTAAAAAGGCTTTTTGTACTTGCATTTGTAATACTTTTTTTAATATATTCTGTGACAACAGTTGTAAAACAACATATGATTTTACAACAGGTAAAAGCGCAGCAGTATGAGACAATCAAGCAAATTGAAAAACTGAAAAAAGAAAATGAATATTTAAGAAGACTTGCCCAGTATGTCCAGACAAAAGAATACATCCAGCAGGTTGCACGAGAGAAACTTGGGCTTGTAGGAAAGGATGAGATTGTGTTTATTGACAAGAATAAAAAGAGAAAGCAATAAAGGAGGCTTTTTTGTGTCGGTTAAAAAAGGCAGTATAGCGCAAGGCAAAGACAGCAACCAGAGACTTAAGTGAGTACAGTAGACGATTTGATGGCAGAAGAAATTAAAAGCCTGTTTTGAATTTAAAACAGGCTTTTAATTTAAGAAGGTATGTCAAAAAAATATCAAAGAGGATGAGGAGGATAAAAATTGTTTAAAAAAAAGAACGTCTCTCTTGCGGTTGTAAGAAGACTGCCAAGGTATTTGCGGTATGTAGAAGATTTGTTGAACCATGACATTACGAGGATTTCCTCATCAGAGCTAAGCCAAAGGATGGGGTATACAGCTTCTCAGGTAAGACAAGATTTCAACAATTTTGGCGGGTTTGGTCAGCAAGGGTATGGTTATAGCACTCAGGTTCTCTATGAGAACCTTGTTAAAATATTAGGGCTTGATAAAAACTTCAAGATGGTAATTGTTGGTGTAGGCAATTTGGGACAAGCTTTAGCAAATTACGCCAACTTTTATAAAAAGGGTTTCAGACTTGTGGGACTATTTGATGTCGACCCTCAAAAGGTTGGAAAAAGTATCAGGAATATAAAGATACAGCATATTGATGAGCTCAAAGATTTTATAAAGAAAAACGATGTTGACATTGGAGTTTTATGTGTGCCGTCAGAGGTTGCTCAAGAGGTTGCAAACCTCATGGTTGAAGGCGGCATAAAAGGAATCTGGAATTTTACTACAAAAGAGATTGAGGTAAAAGATGATGTTGTTGTGGAAAATGTCCATTTGATAGACAGCCTGATGGTACTATCGTATAAGTTAAATGAAAAACTGCTTGAAAAGCAGGAAGCAAGTCAAAAATAAATTCTATTGAGGTGGCAAAACATGGAGTTTGTGAGTACGCGAGGAGACCAGAAGGTGCTCTCAAAAGAAGCAATTTACCATGGAATAGCAAACAATGGAGGGCTTTTTACCCCAGTTAGTATACCAAAAATTGATTTTGAGCATTTAAAAGAGCTAAATAGTTACAAAGAAATTGCAAGGTGTATCTTTTCACTTTATCTTACTGACTTTTCTAAAGAAGAGATTGATGATTGCATAGAAAAAGCATATGCAACTGGTAAATTTGATACAAAAGATGTAGTTGAGCTAAAGAAGCTTGACGGTAACCTGTTTGCACTTGAACTTTGGCATGGGCCAACTTATGCTTTTAAAGATGTTGCGCTACAAGTGCTGCCACACCTTTTGATAAGGTCGATGCCAGATAGCTATAAAAAAGCACTCATATTGGTAGCAACATCAGGCGATACAGGAAAGGCTGCCCTGGAGGGTTTTAGAGATGTCGAGAAGACCAAGATTGTAGTCTTTTATCCTTCTGAAGGTGTGTCTGACGTACAAAAAAGACAGATGACAACTCAGGAAGGCAAGAACACTTATGTTGCAGGGATAATAGGTAACTTTGACGATGCTCAAAGTGGTGTAAAAGAGATCTTTACAAATCCAAGATATATAGAGACAATCAATAAAATGGGCTATTTCTTCACATCAGCAAACTCTATAAACTTTGGACGACTTTTGCCTCAGATTGTCTACTATATCTGGAGCTACTTAGAACTTTTGAGAAAGGGATTTATAAAGGAAAGCGAAAAGGTAAACTTTGTTGTGCCAACAGGGAATTTTGGGAATATCTTGGCTGGGTACTTTGCAAAGCGTATGGGCCTTCCAATAAATAGACTTATTGTTGCATCAAACATAAACTCTGTTGTTTCCGATTTTATTAAAACAGGTATTTATGACAGACGAAGAGAGTTTTACAAAACAATCTCACCATCTATGGATATATTGGTTGCCAGCAATTTAGAAAGGCTTTTGTACTTGGTCACAGGCAACTTTGAGATGGTGAAAAAATACATGTTAGATTTGAGAGAGAATGGGTATTTTAAAGTTGAAAATGATGTTTTAAAGTCAATACAATCAGATTTCTGGGGAGATTTTTCAACAGATATTGAAACTAAAAAGGCAATAAAACGAGTTTACAAAGAGTTTTCTTATCTTATTGACACGCATTCAGCAGTCGGATTTGATGTTTATAGAAAATACCACGATAAAACTTCTGATGTGACAAAGACAGTAATTTTGCAGACTGCAAACCCATACAAGTTTGCCAAGGATGTTCTCAACGCCTTGTTTGATGATGAATATAATAATATTGATCCGTTTGAAGCAGTCGAAGTTCTGTACCAAAAAACAAAGGTCGAGATTCCAGAGGGAATAAAGAGGCTTTTGTCAAAAGCAGTTTTGCACCCTGATGTGATTAAGAAAGACAAAATGTTTGACTTTATATTAGAGAAAATAAAAGATAACTGAAGATAGTTTAAAAAAAGTGTACAAAAATATAAAAATTTAAGCTAAAAAGGGTTGAAAAACGAATTTTTTGTGCTAAAATAGAAGTTGAAAAAAGTGAATATTGCAAAAATATCTCGGTAGGCGAGGCTCCTACAGGGATATAGGCTGCTGCCGCGAAAGATTGGAGACAATCTGAGCTGGTAAACAGGTTTTGCCGAATCCAAGGCATAACCTAATGCAGCTTTTTATGCCGTGTAGTGCCAAAGCTTGTACGAGGTAGCTAAAAAGGGTAAAGTGTGCTTTCACCTCGTTTTAAGCTTTGGGTGAAAGCACTTTTTGTTTGTATGCAAAATTTAAACTAGCCTCTAAAACTTTATGATTAAAGGAGATGAGAGGACAGATGGATTCTGGTCCTGTGAGTAGACAGGATTGGAGAAAGGAAAAAGTAAAAAGCTCTTTTTCAAAAGAGTGGAGGGGTGCTAACTTGTTGATTTGATAGTCGAAAGCAAGTAAACGAGGGCTTTTTGTCCCTTTTTGCAATAGATTTTGAAAACCTATTTAGCACCCCTCCACAAAAGGAAAAACTAATTTAAAAGGAGGGGTGCTAAGATGGCTAATGTCACAAGTTTTTACCTCAGCAGAGTTATTGGCAACAAGGTATACTCAGAAGACAAAAAAGTTCTGGGAAGACTCATGGACCTAATTGTTGACGCAAAGAACATCAGGCCCAAAGTAATTGCTGCAAAAGTAAAGAGAGGAAAGAGTATCCAAATAGTAGATTTTTCGTTCTTTATAATTTACAAGGAAAAAGGGCAATATGTAATTGAAACCAGGAACTTAAAGCCGATTGATGTTCAAAAAGAAGATACGATAATGCTTGTAAAGCATATCCTTGACAAGCAGATAGTTGATATGAACGGCAGAAAGGTTGTAAGGGTAAATGATATAAGACTTGCAATTTTATCAACAGGCGTTTATGTAATTGCAGTTGATATTGGATTAGAAGGGTTGTTGAGGAGGCTTGGCCTTGCAAAGCCTCTCAAAAAGGTATTAAAGCCTCTTGGCAAGAGCATCCCATCTCGACTCATCTTATGGGATGACGTTGAGCCTCTTGCATCACCGCACTCGGATTTAAAACTTTCAACCACATACTCAAAGCTCTCAACTTTGCATCCGTCGGATTTAGCAGATATCATTGAAGAGCTTGACAAAAAGACTCAAGCATATGTATTTTCAACTTTGGACGAGGAAAAGGCAGCAGATGTTTTGGAAGAGCTTGATGTTGAGGCACAGCGAAATGTCCTCGAAAGTCTTCCTGTTGAAAAAGCTGCAGATTTGCTTGAAAAGATGCCAGCAGACGAGGTTGCAGATATATTGGATGAAATAAAAGAGGAAAGAGCAGAAGAGCTTTTGAACGAGATGGAAAAAGAGGCATCAGAGGAAGTAAAAGAGCTGATGGATTATCCCGAGAATACTGTTGGAAGTATTATGACAACAGATTTTATCGCGTTCAAGACCCACTTTACAGTTGAGCAAACAATAGAAGAACTAAGACGTTTAAAGCCAGAGCCAGATGAGATTTACTATTTATATGTGATTGACAATGAAGAGAGGCTTTGTGGTGTTGTGTCTTTGCGCGACTTGGTAATTTCTGAGCCACAAACTCCACTTTATGAGATTATGAGTAGAAATGTTGTGTATGTAAAAGATATGGACAATGTAAACTCTCTTGTGGAGATTATTTCAAAATACAGCTTATTGGCTGTCCCTGTGGTTGATGATGACAAAAGACTAATTGGTGTTGTGATAATAAATGACATAGTTTATGAACTACTCAAAGTACGAAAAAAATTAGTATAGCCAAAGTTATTGACGGCAAATGAGGTGATAGAAGATGCCACAGATAGCAAAAGAGCAGCGTCTTAAAAGGATACTTTTCATATTAAGTGTTATTGGACCGGGGCTTGTGACTGCAACTGCTGATAATGACGCATCTGGAATTGCGACATACGCAATGGTTGGTGCAATGTTTGGCTATAAGATGCTTTGGGGATTATTTTTGATAACAATAAGTTTAGCAGTTATCCAAGAAATGGCTGCACGGATGGGCGTTGTAACAGGGAAAGGTCTTTCTGACCTTATTAGAGAACACTTTGGTGTCAAGATGACATTTTTTGCAATGATTACTCTGCTTATTGCTAATCTTACAACAACAATTGGCGAATTTGCAGGTATTGCAGCAAGTCTTGAGATATTTGGAGTCTCAAAATATATCTCTGTTCCTTTAACAGCTATTTTTGTGTGGTATATTATAAACAAAGGTTCATATAAGAAAACAGAGAAATTTTTTCTTGCTCTTATGGTAATATATATAAGCTATATAATTTCAGGTTTTTTAGCAAAGCCGGAGTGGAAAGAGGTATATAAAAATACATTTATTCCTTCTTTCAGTTTCAATTCAAGTTTCATTTTAATTTTTATTGCAATGATAGGAACCACAATTACTCCTTGGATGCAATTTTATCTGCAATCATCCGTGGTTGATAAAGGTGTTGATGTAAAAAACCTCAAATACCAAAGATGGGATGTGTTTTTAGGAGCGTTCTGGACAGATTTTATTGCATTTTTCATCATTGTAGCAACAGCAGCAACCTTGCACAAACATGGGATTGTGATTGAAACAGCAGAAGATGCAGCAAAAGCTCTTCAACCATTTGCAGGAAAATATGCATCAGCACTTTTTGCAGTTGGACTTTTTGGTGCATCACTATTGGGAGCTCATATTTTACCTTTATCTACTGCATATGCTGTAACTGAGGCTTTTGGGTTTGAAAATGGACTGAACAAGAAGATGAGAGAAGCGCCTGTTTTTTATGGTTTAATACTTTTGTTCATTGTCATAGGAGCAGGTGTTATTTTACTTCCAAATATTCCTTTAATAAAGCTTATGATAATCGCTCAAGAAATAAATGGTATATTGCTACCAATAATCTTGATTTATATGTTAAAGCTGACAAATGACAAAGAGATTATGGGGGAGTACGTAAATTCGAGGACATTTAATATAATTGCGTGGATAACAGTTGTATTTATAATAATTCTCACATTAATACTGCTTGTCGAGCCTTTCTTAGGTGTGTTAAAATAAATCAACATTTGATTTTTAAACTATTACACAAAACAAAAATGGCGGAGAGAGTGGGATTCGAACCCACGGTACCGCTTTTGGCGGTACGCGCGATTTCGAGTCGCGTGCCTTCGACCACTCGGCCATCTCTCCGCCTCTTTTTATTTTTGCACTATCGATTATAATCTATCTTTTGCTCATTTTCAAGACAAAGATTTTCATTTTGCAATTGACAATTCCACAAAATAGAAGTAATATATTTATTAAAGTGAATAATGTGAACAAAATTGTGCACCATAATAAAGTACTAATACATGAGAGACTTTATTACCCAACTTTAAGGAGGATGTTCACGAGAGGTTTATTTTAAATAAGGAGAGATTTTTGCAAAAGACATATAAAAAGGCAAGGTGATCTTGTTTGAAAAGCACATCAAAACTACAAGAGATGAAGTTAAAAAATATTACCGAGATAGCAGAAAGTGTAGGTCTGAGCGAAGATGACATTGAGCTTTATGGAAAGTACAAAGCAAAGATAAGTTTAAATGTTCTAAAGCGAAAACCCCAGCAAAGAGAAGGTAAAGTAATTTTGGTCACATCAATAAACCCAACGCCATACGGTGAGGGCAAGACAACAACAGCAATTGGTCTTTCGATGGCTATAAACAGGCTTGGATTTAAATCAATTGTAACACTGAGAGAGCCTTCCTTAGGACCATATTTGGGAATTAAAGGTGGAGCAACAGGGGGTGGAGTTGCTCAGGTTTTGCCGAGCACTGATATAAACCTTCACTTTACAGGCGACATTCATGCGGTAACAAGTGCAAATAATCTACTTTGCGCCGCGGTTGACAATCACATCTACCATGGAAATGAGCTAAATATCAATCCAAAAGCTGTAATGGTAAAAAGAGCAGTGGATATGAATGATAGGGCTTTAAGAAATATTGTCATTGGGCTTGGAGATGGGCAAAGAGGTGCTGTGCGTGAGGACGGATTTATCATTTCTGTAGCTTCAGAAGTGATGGCAATACTTTGCTTGTCAAATGATTTAGAAGACTTAAAAGAGAGGCTTGGGAACATCTTAGTAGGTTTTTCTTATGACAAAAAGCCTATATACGCCAAGGACTTGAAGGTTCATGGGGCAATGGCGCTATTGTTAAAAGACGCTATAAAACCAAATCTTGTTCAGACATCAGAAGCTACTGCTGCAATAATTCATGGAGGGCCGTTTGCAAACATTGCACACGGCACAAACAGCATAATTGCAATTAAGATGGCACAAAAGCTTTCAGATTATGTTGTTGTTGAAGCTGGATTTGGAGCAGACCTGGGTGCTGAAAAGTTTGTCAATATAGTATCAAGAAAAAGTGGTATATACCCATCAGCTGCAGTTATGGTTGTGACTACAAAAGCGCTAAAATACCATGGCAGCATGGGGGCAAAAGAGAATTTGACAAGTGAAAATATAGATACGCTAAAAAAAGGCTTTAAAAACTTAGAAAAGCACATAGAGAATTTAAAGCTATTGGGGCTTGAGACTATTGTAACTTTAAATAGATTTTCACATGATACTCCTGCCGAAATTTCAGAGATAGAATCTTTTTGCAACGAGTGCGGAGTTGAATTTGCTGTCTCCGAAGCCTATGAGCTTGGGTCAGAAGGTGCTTTGGATTTAGCACAAAAAGTTATTGAGGCAGTGAGCAAAAAAAGAAAAATAAACTTTGTTTATGAGGATTCAGACCCTGTTGAAGAAAAGATAAGAAAGGTTGCAAAGACAATTTATGGTGCTGCGGATGTGCAGTTTTCAAAATCAGCACTTTTGGGTTTAGAACTAATCAAAAAGCTCAATATTGATCATTTTCCCATTTGCATGGCAAAGACCCAGTATTCCTTGTCAGATGACCCAAAACTTTTAGGCAGGCCAAAGGACTTTGTTTTGAATGTGAATGAGATAAGGATTAACAATGGTGCACAGTTTATTGTAGTAATCTGTGGTGACATAATGACAATGCCAGGACTTTCAAAAGACTATGCTGCACTTCATCTTGACATTGATGAAGATGGAAATGTGGTGTGGGTGTGAATATTAATTTTTTAAACAATGTATGTGCACAAAATTGTGAGCAAGGAGGTTGAGATTGATATGATTGACACAACCAAATTTTCACTTGCTGATTTTATGAAGAGTGAAGACAAGAACATAATGGAGCTTGCAAAGGAGTTTTGGGAGTACAAAGAGGATTATATGAGAAGGAGGCATTATCAATACAGACGAGTTTCTATTACAGGTTCTGGGCCAACTATGAAGATAATTGACCACTATACAGGCGAAATTAGAGAAATGATAAACCTTGCGTCAAATGACTATCTAAATCTTACCAAACATCCAAGGACTATAAAGGCAGGGATTGAGGCGGTCAAAAAGTATGGAACGGGTGCTGGGTCTGTGCCACTTCTGGGTGGAACACTTGATATACATGTTGAACTTGAGAAGAAGATTGCAAAATTCAAAGGATGCGAAGATGCACTCATATACACAAGCGGATATGGTTCTAACTTAGGAACAATATCTGCAATTTTACATGAAAAAGATGTTGCTATCTTAGACATGTACGTTCATGCAAGTATAATTGACGGATGCAGAAATACAAATGTAGAGTTTTTTAGGCACAACAACATGGACTCGTTAGAGAAGGTACTTAAAAAAGTAAAAGACAAATACAATACAAAGCTTGTAATAGTTGATGGTGTTTACTCGATGGATGGTGACATTGCACCACTTGACCAGATTGTTGAGATTGCTCACGCTTATGGTGCTTTTGTAATGGTAGATGAGGCACATGCAACAGGTGTGATTGGCAAGAATGGGCGTGGTACACCTGAACACTGCAATGTTGAAGGAAAGGTTGACATAGTTGCAGGTACACTTTCAAAAGCTTTGGGTGCAGTTGGTGGATTTATTGCAACAAACAAGGAACTTGTGAATTATCTACACTTTTACTCAAGAGCGTATATGTTCTCAACAGCACCAACTCCACAAGCAACTGCTTCACTGATTGAGGCTTTGAATGTCATTGAAGAAGAACCAGAGCTAAGACAGAGGCTTTGGGATAATATAAGATACTTCAGAGAAAACTTATTAAAGCTCGGGTTTAATATTGGCAATCAGCAGACAGCAATATTCCCGATTATAATAGGTGATGATTATAAAGTGAAAGAGATGTGTAGAGAACTTCACGAGGCAGGTATCTATGTGAACCCTGTATTCTACCCGGCTGTTCCAAGAAGGTTGTCACGCATAAGAATTTCACTTACAGCAGGGCATACAAAAGAGCATCTTGACAGGACATTAGATGTTCTTGAACACTTAGGGAAGAAATACGGTATAATATAAATCAAGGCATGCTTTTAAGTTGCAAAGAGGCTGCAATTTTAATTGTTGCAGCCTCTAAAAATTTATCACTGATTATTTATAGGAAGGAGTTGAATTACGAAATGAAAGCAGTTGTCTTTGACGCGAGTGTAGGAAAATATATAAGAACCTTAGTTTTAGGGAAAATTTCAAAGAAATTTTTCTACAATAGGCTATCGTGTATCCAGCTCAAAGATATTCCCGAGCCAAAACTTCCATCTGAAAACTATGTCAAGATAAAAACAATGTACGCAGGGATTTGTGGTTCTGACCTGAACCTAATTTTTTTGCATGACTCGCCTTCAACCTCGCCATTTGCTTCATTCCCATTTGTAATTGGCCATGAAAACCTTGGAGTGATAGTTGAAAAGGGGGAGAATGTAACAGAATTTGAGATAGGTGACAGGGTGATTGTAGACCCGGTTTTGGACTGTGACGCAAGAGAACTTCAAAGATGTCCTTCATGCCAAGAGGAAGAGTTTTCAACCTGTTTAAATATTACAGAAGGCATGCTCAAGCCTGGTACCATAATGGGTGCATGCAGTTCAACAGGTGGTTCATGGGGAGAGTATTTTGTTGCTCACAAGTCACAAGTTATAAAGGTACCTGATTCTGTTAAAGATGAAGAGGCAATTTTGGTAGATCCATTAGCGTCTGCCCTTCATCCTGTTATGAGAAATTTCCCGAAGGATTCTGATATGGTTTTGGTATACGGTGCTGGGATAATAGGACTTTTGGTGGTCTGGAGTCTGAGAAAACTTGGTTGCAAAGCAGACATCACTACAATTGCAAAATATAAGTTTCAAGCTGACTTGGCAATGGAATTTGGCGCAAACAGGGTTGTAAGGCCGTCAGAAGATTATTTAGAAGAGCTTGCAAAGGTGTGCGGTGCTAAGATTTTCAAGCCAATGATTGGGGAGAAAGTCTTGCTTGGCGGGTTTGACAAGGTGTTTGACTGCGTTGGTTCAAAGAAAACTATTCGAGATGGTATGTGGCTAACAAAGCAACGCGGAAGCTATGTTCTAGTTGGCCTTGCTTCAGTTGTGAAGGATTTGGATTTGACTCCAATTTGGTTCAAAGAGCTAAATGTAAAAGGAGCTTATTGCTATAGTACAGAGAATATGAACGAGTATAGAATCTCTACTTACCAGCTTGCATTAAATCTTATACAGCAATTTGGAATTCCGTATGATAAATTGATCACTCATTATTTTAACATAAATGACTATCAAAAAGCGATAGAGGTAGCGTCTTCAAAGGGAAGTGAGAAGAGTATAAAAGTTGTGTTTAAATTTTTGTGATTTTTGTATAGATAAGAGGGTATTGATGAATACATTGAAAAGATATTAAAATTGAATTGATATGAAGTAGAGAATTTTTCATGTATCTTTACAAAAACTTAATGTGTATATTTATCAAGAAAATGGGTATATATTTAGAAGAAAACATGAAAGGAATTAGGTAGTTGGTGAGATGAATGAAAGAGAGATTCAATAGAGTATTTGTCATAGTGATATTTACAGAACTTTTATTATTTTGTGCGCTGGTTGCATATGTACAGTTTCAGACTAATACATATAATTTTCTTGCTTGGGTTCTCATATGTTGCAGCGCAGTTTTGATAAATATAGCGGGGTATGTGTTTGGAATACTTCCTTATGTCCAAGAGGTCTGTAATCGGGTTGATAAGATTCAAGAGGTATTAAGGGAGATAGACAATCATTTTAATTTGATGGTAGAGGACAATGCTGAATTTGAAAACTCTATAAATGTTCTCAAAAATCAATTAAAGATTTTAAAGGTTGAGAGTCAAAGAGAAGATGTCTTTTTTGAACAGTATAAAGAGATGATAATACCCAATGTAAAACTTATCTATGATATGGCTAAAAACAAAAACGACAGAGAGATAGAAGGGCTTGCAAAGTCTCTTTTAGACATTATTGATAAAAGCATATATTCAAGACGTACATTTGTTCCACTATGGTATGAAGTAATGTGTTTTCAGACAATTCTGTCAGAATATGTATACTCGGCGATGAATAAGCTCGAGATAGTAATAAATATCCAAGAGGAGGAGCTAAAACAATCACTTGTATTACATGGGATTTTGACATCAGTTGCAACGCTTTTTATTGACTGTGTTAGAAGGCAGCTGCCTATTAAGAATATCATTCAGCTTTCTATAATCAACTTGTCAGGGCATTTAAGCTTACGGCTATATTACAACAATACTATACAGGATTTAAATAAAGCAGAAGAAGTACTCAATATTCTAAAACAGCGATTTTCTCTTTATTATCCTGAAGGTACATATGCTGTAAATTATTCCTTAGGGGGAAATCACTTTATAATCGAGATGTCACTTCCCATAATTGAGTCTTTTGAGAAGTAAAAATTAATCGATATTCAGCATCAAAAGATATTTGAAATATTTCAGAAAATTTAGTATTATTGATATTAAGTTCAGAACAAGACAAGAAGGAATAGGATGAGAATGAAATGGTAACCATAAAGGATATAGCGAGAGAAGCAGGTGTGTCACCTTCAACAGTGTCACGGGTACTTTCAGGTAAGGCAAAGATCTCACCTGAGACAACAAAAAGAGTAATGGAAGCAATAGAGCGGCTTGGATACATTCCAAATGCGAGTGCCAAAAGCCTGGTGATGAAAAAGGCATATTCTATAGGACTTTTCATGCCACGAAGACTTGAACAAACACTTACAAGCACCTTTTTTGACCAAGTTGTATCTGGAATTTGCAGTTATATTAACAATACAGAATATGAAATTGTACTGACTATTGTGCCGCCAGAAAAGGAAAAAGAAAGCTTAGAAAGGCTCATAAAAAGTAGAAAAGTGGACGGCTTTATCCTGCTGACTTCTCGTATAAATGACTATGCTATTAAATATCTTCGATCTATAAAATTTCCTTTTGTCTTAATAGGCTCACCTGATAGGGATAAGGATTATGTGAACTGGGTTGACAATGACAACAAAAGAGCAGGGTTTGACGCAACAGAGTATTTAATCAAGCTTGGACACACTCAAATAGGTTTTTTGGGTGGTATGGAAAATCTTGTTTTGACTCAAGATAGGCTCTCTGGTTACAAAAGCGCTTTGAACAAATATAAACTTCCGATTGAGAGCCAGTATATAATGTTTACTGAGTTTGACGAGCAAAGTTCATATGAAAAGGCAAAGGAAATGCTGATGCTAAAAAACAGACCAACTGCCATTGTTTGTATTGACGAGGTTGTTGCCTATGCAGCAATAAAGGCATGCAAAGAGCTTGAATTGAAAGTAGGCTATGACGTGTCTGTAATTGGGTTTAATGAGTCCATCTTTTCTAAACTGTCTTCACCAAGGCTTACCACAGTTAATACAAACATATTTTATTTGGGCTATTATGCAGCTGAGATGCTGATAAAAGAATTGGAAGAACCTTACAAAACTTACAAGAGGCTCATTGTCGAGCACTCTATTGTAGATGGGGAGACATGTAGTGCTATATAGAACAAAAAAGAGGAGGGAATATTTAATGCAAAAGCATGTTGAGATCAAGAATAAGATTGGGCAGGTATTACGCGGGTACTTACATGTACCAAATGAGTATGAAGGAAAGATTCCTGCAGTTGCAATCTTTCACGGCTTTACAGGTAACAAAATGGAACCACATTTCATATTTGTAAAGTTATCGCGGCTACTTGAAAACCATGGCATTGCAAGTGTTAGGTTTGACTTTGCAGGGTCTGGTGAGTCAGATGGTGAATTTTATGACATGACTGTAACACGGGAAATTGATGATGCAAGATGTATACTTGACTATCTATTTTCACTTGACTTTGTTGACAAACAAAAAGTGTCAATTGTAGGACTCTCTCTTGGTGGAGCAATTTCCTCATATCTTGCTGGTGAGTATAGGGAAAAGCTTCACAAGGTTGTGTTGTGGGCACCAGCAGGAAATATGAAGGAAATTGCAAAGAATGTAGTTGAAAGTAATCCTCTAATAAAGGAGAAAGGATATATCGATTTAGGAGGTCTTCTTTTATCTGAGGATTTTTATTATGATTTACAAAAGTACGACTTTTTTGAAGCAATAAAGAAATATCCAAATAAAGTTTTAATTTTACATGGTACAAACGATACAGCAGTTTCGGTTGAAGTAGGAAGAAAGTACAAAGAGATTTTAGGTGATAGGGCAACACTTGTTGAAATAGAAGATGCAGATCACACGTTTAACAAATACGAATGGG
This sequence comes from Caldicellulosiruptor sp. F32, assembly GCF_000404025.1. Lineage (NCBI taxonomy): Bacteria > Bacillati > Bacillota > Caldicellulosiruptorales > Caldicellulosiruptoraceae > Caldicellulosiruptor > Caldicellulosiruptor sp. F32. Next base: position 12,006 of record NZ_APGP01000069.1, on the reverse strand, counting down.
AGAGGGTTGTTTTAGACAAGACAGTTGAGTTTTTAAAGGACTAAGAAAAAGCCAAAAAAGGGCTGGAAAATTAACACCTTTTAGAGTCCAAAAACATTCCCAGCCCTTTTTATTTTTATCACACCTCAAGTTTGTTGTGAATATAATAGAATAAAACCAGCTACAAAGAGAATATATTAAGTTATGAGCAAGCATTTTCATCATAAGAACAAAAAACAATTAGGTTTTGTTCTTTTATTACTTGGCTTTGGTATTTTAATTTCGATTATAACACCGCCATGGCTTTTTGCACTTATTATTGCTCTTGGGTTAATTACCGCTGGAATTTATATATTTTTTAAAGATGGGAGATGAAATAAAAATGAGGATAATGGTATTCAAAATGCCAAGGTTTTTAAGTAGAATAATTAAAAGGCTATTTAAAGTCAGTGATGAAAAATAAAGAAAAAGTTCAAGATAAACCTCTTTTGCTTATCTTGAACTTTTTTATTTTAAGCACGGACAACCTTGCCTGCCTTAATACAACTTGTGCAAACATAAATTCTTTTCCTTTGACCGTTTATAATTACTCTAATTTTCTTTACATTTGGTTTCCACGTTCTTCTTGACTTTTTGTTTGAATGGCTTACCTTGTTTCCAAATGACACCTTTTTATTACAAATTTCACACATTGCCATCTTATTTCCCTCCCTTTTATAAGAAGCAAGATAAAAAACCAAGCACTATTCTAACACAAAAAAGGGGAAAAGGCAAGCTACTTTATTCCTTGTACAAGATTGCCTCATTGTCTATATAAAGTTCACAGTTGATATACTCATTTACAATTTCAATGTCCTTTACAAGCTCAATTCTGTACATGCTGGATGTGTACCAGTTGAGTTTTGGCTGTACATTTACAAAATTGAGCTTACTGTCTAATGAAGGAAGGAGATAATTCCAGTTTACGTAATGATTGAAGTTCTCAATGATGTCTGTAATAACTGCATTGAATTTATTCAAAAGAAGTTTCTGAAATTCGTGCCATTTTGAAAGTGATGCCTCAATGTTTGTAAGACCAAAATATCCCGCACAGCCTGCTCCTTTTAAGCTTGATGTTGTCCTTGTAAAGCACAAATCCAAAGCTTCAATTGTCTCTGGTGGATCAATTGTGAATGTGTCAAAGCTCTTTACAAGCTCATCAGGAAGCTTGTTTCTAAAGTCATACTCAATTGCTTTCAAATTGAGATTATGTTCTTTTGCAGCTTGGTTTATAAAATCTACAAGCCTTTTATCGATTTCTAATACTAAAACCTCTTGTGGAAGTTTTGTCAAAGCTGCTGCGATTGATACCAAATCATCATCGCCAAATACAATAAGTCTCTTTCCAACAAGGTCTCCTTTTTTAATCATAAGAGCAATTCTTGAGAATGCTGTTTCTTCAGTAACATAACCTTGGTCATATTCAACTATAGCATCAGGTCTTGTCTTTACTATCTCTTTGAACTTCTCGTAAGCAACTTTTATTTCGTTAAATACAATGCCACGTCCTTCGCAGCATTGACATGTGTAGTTCTTTACCACAGGAATATTGTTCTTTTCAACAAATTCTTTTCCTTTTTGTGTGAGTTCTAAATTGCCGCTATCATCTGATTTTACGAAATCTATTGAAATGAGATAATTAATTGTTTCCCTCACAACAGCAAACGGCTTTTGTGAAAGAAATATCACTTCCCAAAAGTGATTTGTAGAGTTCAGTGCTGCCAAAACCTTTTCAATATCTCTTTCATTTACATTAACCTTTGTTTTGTTCTTTACAAATTCAACTGCACCCTTTAGTTCATCCACTTCTACCACCTCCTCATGAGTTTAAATGTAGCTTTTTAATAGTTTGTTGACAACAATATATAATAATATCATAATAAAATGAGGTGTCAATAAGAGCTTTACAAAAAGAGACTTTAAAAAGGGTGAGAAAAACTTGAAGATTAAAGTACTACCTGAAGATTTTATAGTCAAAGAGGAAATTGACATTGAAATAAAACCAAGCGGAAAATACAAGATTTATCTTTTGAAAAAGAAACACTGGAACACAGTTGATGCTTTAAGGTTTATATCAAGAGAGAACAAGATTCCGTTTGAGAAGATAGGCTGTGCAGGGAGAAAGGATAGACATGCTCTTACTTATCAATATATTTCTGTTCCCAGAGAATATGACATAAATTTCAATAAGGAAAATGTTAAACTTGAGTTTCTCGGATATTCGGATGATTTTGTTTCACCTATGACACTCAAAGGCAATTACTTTGAGGTAGTAATAAGAAAGATAAAAAACAAAGACGAAAGAATTTTTCAAAGGCTTGATGAGATAAAAAAATTCGGTTTTCCAAACTATTTTGATGATCAGCGTTTTGGAAGTGCTGAGAATGACCAAGAGTTTATCGGCGAGAAAATAGCAAAAAAACATTACAACGGTGCACTTAAACTCTATTTTACCACCATTCATCCTGAAGATAAAAGAGAAGAAAAGGAAAGAAAGAAAAAGATATTTGAGGTTTGGGGGGACTTCGAAAAGATACTTCCTCTTTGCAAAACAAAGGTTGAAAAGGATATAATAAAAACTTTAATGAAAGGAAAAAGCAGACATTATTTAATCGAGGCTGTAAACCTTATTCCAAAAGAAGAGATGTCAATGTTCTTCTCAGCTTACCAGAGCTATATTTGGAACAGGATTTTGAGCACAGTTTTACCATATTATACTGATTTGCTAAGACCTGTTAAGGGGAAGATTATGGAATATCTTATTTATAGAACGCTTTCTGAAAAGGCTTTGGAGGAATTAAAAAATCTTCAAATTCCGACCGTATCATCAAAAATACCTTACGTAAACAATTTTGTTAACAATACAATCTTGGAGGTTTTAAATGAACGAGGGCTTAAACCTTCAGACTTTGACCTCAAAAAGATAAAAAAATCTTTTTACAAATCATTTTTAAGACCTGCAATAGTCTTTCCAGAAAACCTTGAGGTTTCAAACTTTGAAGAAGATGACTTTTATAGCGGATATTTTAAACTAAAATTGAAATTTCATCTTCCAGCCGGCTCATTTGCCACAATGCTGATAAAGAGTTTAACGATTTTATACTAAGTAATTTCAGGTGTGGTGATATTAATGATAATACGTGAAATGAAAGTGGAAGATTGGCAGGAAATGAGGAACTTGTGGCAAACAACAGAAGGAATAGGCCTTGGCAGAAGTGATACTATAGAAGGATTGGAAAAATTCCTAAATAGGAATAAAGGTATGAGCTTTGTATGTGAGATTGACAGCAAAATAGTAGCCACCATTATGTGCGGACATGATGGTCGACGTGGCTTTATATATCATTTGGCAGTTGCTAAGGATTTTAGATCGCAGGGCATAGGAAGACAGTTGGTGGAGAAGGCGCTGCAAGAGTTAAAAAAGCAAGGAATACATAAATGCCATATTTTTGTAATGAAAGATAATGAAAAAGGGAAAAATTTTTGGTCTAAGATGGGTTTCCAAAAGCGGAATGATATAGAGGTATTCTCAATAGATATTTAGCAAAAAATAAAATGAATGTAATATAAAGTTACCTCAAATTTTCCACAAAACTGCGAACACATAATCGCTATTGACTGCCAATATGATTGTCTTTATAATATAATCTGCTTGCTAAAAAAGAGGCGGTGGATATAGCTCAGTTGGTTAGAGCGCCAGGTTGTGGCCCTGGAGGTCATGGGTTCGAGTCCCATTATCCACCCCATATATAAAATAAGTTGGGGTGTCGCCAAGCGGTAAGGCACAGGACTTTGACTCCTGCATTCCGGTGGTTCGAATCCACCCACCCCAGCCATTTTTGTTTTATGGAGTATTCTCAAGGGTTACAGAGGATTGCTAAAAAATGTAAATGCGAAATAAAATCATTAAGTCCTGCAGTGCTTTGAAACAACAGGATTTAAAAAAGAAAACAGGACTTACAAAATGATATCATACCCACCGAACGCAAAAAGAGTGCGTGAGGTGGTTTTTTATTATGTCCAATAAGGTATTTTTGAATTAGTGCAGAGAAAACATATAGAAAATTTAGGTTATTTGAGAGGTTAGGTGAAGTTTAAAATCCAAGAAGTTAGGTTGTTCAAAAAAATTTTCTTTGAGTCAATTCATTACAAGCATTTCACCTGATCTTTTCCCTTAGATTTATAACTGTTATAGCAGCATATAATTAGAATGTGAGAGATATGTAAAAATAGTCTACTTTCCCTTAATAAATTAAACAACAGCAATTAAATTTGAAGTGAATTTTTTTGCCATTTAACAGAGACAAAATAATCCAAATTTGAGTACAAAATATTGCAAAAAAAAACAATATTATTAATTGAAATTAAAAACCATAATTATAGACTATAACTAGAAGTTCTAAACTGAAAGTAAAATTAAGAAACGAAAGGGTGAGGAGATGTGGTGAAAGAATTTCTAAAAAAGGAAAGGTACAAAAGAATTATGATTAGTGCTATAGTTTTTTTTACATTGATCTTGCTAAACTACAGTAATGTATTTGCAGAAAATACAGTTACATATGTTGCACTTCCCGTTAAAGAAGTGAAGCAAGCATATTCAAATTGGTGCTGGGCAGCAGGGTGTGAGTCAATATTGTATTATTGTTCAAGGTATTTAGGTTTTGGGAGAGAGGCAACACAGTGGGATATAGTGAAATATATCTATGGAAGTTACGTAAATCAAGGCGCAACGCTTTCTGATATACAAAGAGCGCTCAGCTATTATGGTGTTGGTTCTTCGCGTATGTATCCTATAAGCGGTAATACAATAACCTACGGTCAAATATGTGAGCAGATAGTCAATTTAAGAAGTCCAATAGGAATAAATGTTGTTGTTGGTGCTGGTCATTTTGCAGTATTGTGTGGAATATGGCAATATTTTGATAATGGTAGTTTAAAAAATTTTGTATTGGTAATGGATCCAGCAGTTGGTTATACAAGAACTATACCTGATTCAGAATTGCGAGATAATGATTTTGATTGGGAATTATTAGATGCCATAAAAGTTTATAGGCCTTGATAAGGAGATGGAGAGGAGGGAAGAGATTATGAGAAGGTCTAGCATCTTTTTAAAAATACTTGTCTTTATATTGGTATGCTTACTTAACATGACAGTATCAGTGTTTGCTAATTCAAATTCTATTATAAACCATAACGAAGAAGTTATGAAACTTAAAAGACAGCTTGCGGCTGAACATCATTTGAACGCTCTGCTTGAACTTCTAAATAGAGATAGTTCTTTTAAAATGAAATTGGATGAACTTACTGGCAACAAAGGTTCTTATGATCTTAAGAAGTTTAAATTGAGTGATGAGTATGAACTCTATAGATTGTTTGTATTTCCTTTAGAATCGAAATTAGCGTCTAACGGGCACACAAGAATTTTATACTTAAAAGAGGGTTTCAAAAATAAAATAGAAAATTTAAAATTAGAAACATTTGAAGATGCACTCAATCCAGAATTTGTTCATAATATGTGGGCAAGAATAATCTATTACGATGGAAAACCTGTTGGATACATGTTAGTTGATTGGGATGAAAGTTGTAATGATTATATTATTTCAGAATCAACAATGGGATACAGTGGGCTAGGAGAAGCAATTATATTTATGAAAGAATTTTTAAGAAGCAAAGGACAACAACCAAATGTTAAAATTGTTGACGCTCGTGAAAAGTCATTATATGTTGTTTCTGAAGATGGCAACTGGTGGTGCACTGATGCTGCAGATTCTTCAAATCCACAAATGTATAGGAAGCAAATCTGGAGTTTTAAAGAAATTAAAGAGGGCTTAAAAAATAGACCTAAAGAAATGTTAAAACTGTTAGAAAATATGCAAAAAGATCCAGAAAATGTTCCTTTAGGTGGTAGTAGTTACAAGCCTTTGTATGAAACTGCAAATGAAATAAAAAAGAGGGAAAACATTTTAATAGCAATATTAATGCTGTTTATAACAGCCGTTTTTATTGTAGTTGTAAACTTAACTTCTAAAATAAGAAAGAGGAGTATCTAAAAATTGAGCTATTTGAATTTAAATTAAATTGAAACTGTAATGTTTGTAGTTTGAAAGAAAATTTTTTGTTTGATATTAAAATGAAGATAACAAAAAGAGGATGTGCTTTCAAGAGACATCCTTTTTTTATTGCACAACTTAGAAATTTTTAGTAAAATAATTCTAAAAATACTTTGAATCACTATAGGAGAGAACTGATAAAAAGTGGAACTCAGAAAAAGTGCGCTCTCTTATCTGTTGGGTGTTCTTATTATCTCATTTTTTCTTATATTTATAGTTGTGTTTGTATTTCAATATTCTAATAGTCATGGAACGGATTTTTTGTTGTCTTTGTTGGTTGCACATTATATCTGCAAGAGTATATTTTCGTTTGATGATTAGTTAGTAAGTTGTTGTATTCAATTTTTCTAAACTAAACTTGGGGATAAGACGAAGGTGAAAAAAGTTAAGTAGAACAAAAATTTGATAATAGAAGGTGCTTTGAAAGTGATAAGAAGAAATAAAATTGATATTGATCATGCTAAAAAAGTTATTAAAGATTTGGGTGCATTTTTCAGCAGGTTTGGGAACAAGGTTGTTGCTGCTTATCTTTTTGGCTCATTTGCACTGGGCACATATACTCCGCTTTCTGATATAGACATAGCAATTTTATTTGACAAGGAACTTTCCAAAGGAATAGTAGAAGAACTCGAAAATGAAATTCTTGATGGGCTTATGAAAATGCTTAAAACTGATGAAATTGATCTTGTTATTCTTAATCACGCGCCTTTGTCTGTGAGATACGGTGTATTAAAAACTGCAAAGATGGTGTACTGCAGCAATATTGAAAAAACGATTGACTTTCAAACAGAGGTCATATCAAAGTATCTTGATATAAAGCCTTATAGGGAAGAATTTTATAGGGAATTTTTGAAATCTTTGTAAAGATTTATTGAAAGGAGTTTGTTTTTAAGATATGGACGAAAAAATATTATTTCATTTAAAGCTCTTAAAAAAATATACAGAGTTATTAAAAGACATATCAAAAGTTGATTTCGAGGAATATATGAAAAATGAAATCTTAAAGGGTGCGGCTCAGAGGTATTTACAAAGAATCAGCCAGAAAGCACATCTCCTTTAGGGGATTGTGATGAATGGCTTGAAACCATTTTGAAAGTACAGGGTACAATAAAAGTGGCAAAAAGTTTTCGGTACTATTAGGAGAGTTGAAAAAATGACAAAGACAGAAATTGCGCAAACTTTGCAACAGACTAAAGAAAGAAGAAAAAGCCAGATACCTGTGGTATATCAACTGAAAATCAATCTTAACTCTGTTTCAAAAGAGACAAAAAACAAACTCTTTAGGTTGTTTTTAGAAGCGAAATGGTTGTATAACTACATAGTTGCCGATATTGAAAACAGACTTAATAGCAATGCAGACAAACTAAAAGAAGTTGAAATAAAGGTTGGGGAGAACTTTGAGAGAAGAAAAATTGAAAATCTCAGTTCACAGATGAAGCAGGCAATAAGAGAAAGAATAGAGCAGAATTTGTACTCACTCCATGTACAAAAAGAAAACGGATATAGAACAGGCAAACTGCACTTCAAACACTACGTTAATTCAATTCCACTCAAACAATTTGGAAACACTTTTAAGTTTGTTAACCAGCAAAAGACCAGAGTTAAAATACAGGGGATTAAAAAACCTTTGAGGGTTTTGGGGGGACATCAGATTTCAGAGAATAGCGAAATAGCAAAAGCAGAACTTGTAAGAAAACCAAGTGGTATTTATCTTTTTGTAACCTGCTACATAGATAGGGACAAATACACAAAAGTGTGGGAACAGAGAAAGAACAGAAAAGGTGTAATAAAACCAAGGGTATGGCAGACGTTTGATGTTGACGCTGGAATTGATTTTAAACCTGCCGGGCTGGTACTATCAAACACTTTCAAACTTGAATGGCAGATAAAAGAGACCAAACGGCTAAAGAAGTTGCAAAAGCAGTTTGCACGGCAGAAAAAAGGTTCTAAAAGATGGTACAAGACAAAAGAAAAGATTGCAAAGGAGTACGAAAGGTTAACAAATATCAAGTACGATGTGATAAACAAAGTTTGCTCATTTTTATACAGGTACAGGAAAATATGTTTTCAGGAGGACAGTATAAAGGGCTGGAAAGACGGACTTTTTTCCAGGTCTGTACACCACAGCGCAGTAGGAGCAATTAAAAGAAGACTGAGCGACAGTCTTCGGGTTTCTACTGCGGTGGTCAAAAGAAACATACCAACGACGAAGACATGTAGCAATTGCGGCAGTCGACGGGAAGTTTTGCTATCTGACAGAATTTTTAAATGTTCGGTGTGTGGACTGTCAATTGATAGGGATTTAAATGCGGCGATAAACATGTTGAAGGAAGTAGGGCTGGGCCGGTCCGAAGTTAAGCCCGTGGAGTGGGAGACCGCTGCCAGGATATTCAGGGGCAACCCCTATATCCTGGTAAGTCAAACCACGTAGAAGCGGGAAGCCCGATCCCCTGGGAACATGGGAATCCTATCCCCTTCAGGGGATTGGGAGGAGGTCAAAAGTTGCGATTGAGACATGTATTAACATTGGTAATAGAATAATTTCAATAGAACAAACAAAAGGCAAAAATATAAAAACTCCTGAAACATATGCAGATATATTTTTGGCATTGTCTCAATTAGATATTGTTAATGACGAATTTAGCACAAGGCTTTCTCAAATGGCAAAGTTTAGAAACAAACTGGTACATCTTTATTGGGAAATTGACGATAGTTTGGTTTATAGGTTTATTAAAGAAAATATGAAAGATTTTGGAGAATATATTTGTTGTATAAAAAAGTATCTCCAAAATAATTGATATTCACTGTAATGCTTTACAACATAATCATTTAGGTTAATTGTCCGAATATTTCGAACAAAAGTTTGGTATTGTAGAGTCAGCAGACATCAGCTATAATAACAATGCACCTTAAATACGGGCCATTAGCTCAGTAGGCAGAGCACCAGCCTTTTAAGCTGGGTGTCCCGCGTTCGAGTCGCGGATGGCTCACCATCTTCAAAAATATAAGCCCTTGAAAAAGGGGCTTTTTTGTTTATATTGAAAAATGAAGTTTGCTGTGATAAAGTTTTAATAAAAAAAGGGAAAGGAAAAGCTATATAAAAAATGCTTGCAAAAGTTTTGACATCTTCTTACCTTGGCATAAAAGGCTATATTGTTACAGTTGAAACAGACATGTCAAATGGCCTGCCGAGTTTTGATATAGTTGGCCTTCCTGATGTAACTATTAAAGAGGCAAAAGAAAGAATAAGGGTGGCAATAAAAAACAGTGGTTTTGAATTTCCAACCAGAAAAATAATTGTTAATCTTGCACCTGCAAGCACCAGAAAGGAAGGTTCATCTTTTGATCTGCCTGTGGCTATTTCTGTACTAAAGTCGTCTGAGCAGATAAACCCTAAAATCAGCCCATATGAGGTTGCAATAATTGGAGAGCTTTCTCTTGATGGAAGTGTCAAAAGAGTGGATGGAGCTTTACTTATGACAATTGCAGCTTTGGAAAATGGTATCAAAAAGATTATTGTTCCTTATGAGAACAGGGCAGAATGTAGCGTTGTGAGAGGAATTGATGTTTTTCCTGTGAAAACTTTAAAAGAAGCTGTGGAGATTTTGGATGACCCTCAGAGTGCCACACCTTATAAGGTTGAAATAGATGAGATGAATCTTCTTGAGGCTTTTAGATATGATGTTGATTTTTCAGAGGTAAAAGGTCAAGAGTATGTCAAAAGAGCAGTTGAGGTAGCAGTGGCAGGAATGCACAACCTACTTTTGATTGGCCCACCAGGTAGCGGCAAAACCATGATTGCTCAGCGTATTCCCACAATTTTACCTCCAATGACCTTTGAAGAGAGCTTAGAAGTGACAAAAATTTATAGCTGTGCAGGACTTTTGAAAGATGGTCAGGCACTTGTCACCGCAAGACCTTTTAGAAGTCCTCATCACACCTCTTCTTCGATTGCTATAATTGGCGGTGGTAAGGTTCCAAAACCAGGAGAGGTTTCACTTGCACACAATGGAGTTTTGTTTTTGGATGAGTTTCCTGAATTTGATAAAAAGACAATAGAGGTTCTTCGTCAGCCCCTTGAAGATGGATATGTAACAATTTCGAGGGTCAACGCATCAATTGAATATCCTGCAAGGTTTATGCTTGTATGTAGCATGAACCCTTGCAAATGTGGCTATTTTTTGTCAGATGAGAGGGAGTGCACATGCACACCTGCTCAAATTAAGCAGTATCTTGGAAGGATTTCTGGACCTATTTTGGACAGAATTGATGTTCAGGTTGAAGTAAAGTCTGTAAAGCTTGAAAACTTCAATTCCTCAATTTGCAAAGATTCAGCAGCTATGAGAAAAGAGGTTGAAAGAGCAAGACAAATTCAGCTTGAAAGGTTTAAAGGGCTTGGCATATTTTATAATTCTCAGATGAAAGGGTCACTTGTGAATAAATTTTGTAAACTTTCGAAAAAAGAAAAGCAGCTGCTTGAAAGAGCGTTTACTACTTTGGGGCTATCGTTAAGAGGATATACCAAAATTTTGAAGGTTGCAAGAACAATTGCTGATTTGGAAGGAAGCGAAGAGATAAAGGCAGAGCACCTGCAAGAGGCAATCTCTTACAGGCTGTTGGAAAGAAGACTTATTTAGAAGTTTTTTTAATATGTTTTTTTCTTGTAATATTGATGATTTCAGCTATAAAAAATATGACCAAAAATGTCAAAACTGTTGCACCGCCAGGTGGGATATCGATATAGTAAGAGGAAGTAAGTCCTGCTATTATTGCAATTAAAGATACTAAAAGTGAAACTACTTGAAGCATTCCGAAATTTTTTGAAAATCTCATCGCAATTGCTGTTGGGAAAACAATCATGCTTGAGATTAAAAGACCGCCCACAATCTTAAGTGAAACAGCAATTATTGTTGCTGAAACAATACTCAGCAAATAATCAAGTAGTTTTGTGTTTATTCCAGAGACCTTTGCGCTAACTTCATCAAATGTAGCAAGAATAAGTCTTTTTCTGAACATTGCTATAAAAGTGACTGTTACAAGGCATACTGCAAAGATAATCCATACATCTTCATTCCCAATTGCGACTATGCTTCCAAAAAGGAAGCTCATTAAGTTGCTACTGCTTTTTAAAATTCCAAACAGAACTGATGCAAGCCCTAAAGCAGTGATTGAAACAAGGGCAAGAGATACTTCTTCAAACCTTTTAAATCTTGATTTGAAATACTCAATAGCCAAGGCAAATGCAACGGTTGAGACAATTGCACCAATAGTTGGACTGAAATTAAATAGCAGTGCTGCTGCAACGCCAACAATTGCTGTATGTGAAAGAGAGTCTCCCATCTGTGAAAATCTCTTTAAAACAAGAAAGTTTCCTGCAAGTGAGGTCATGATGCTAACCAGCACACCTGCTAAAAAAGCCCTTTGCATAAATTCATATTGAAGCATAATATCACATCCTGTTATTTTGTTCTTTTTTGGTATAAGAGTGCCTGTGCTCAATTTTCTTTATCTTATATTTGTACACACTTTCAAATTTTGAGGGGGAAAACTCTTTTGCGCTGCAAGCAGTGTAAATCATACCATCCCCCATACAGATTATGGTATCAGCATGCTGAGTTACAGCATACACATCGTGTGTTACCATCAATATTGTTGTTCCTTCTTTCTTTTTCTCCCCAAGAATTTCAAAAAGAAGCTGCTCAGAGAGACTGTCTATCCCCACAGTTGGCTCATCTAAAAGAAGTATTTGTGGGTCGGATATGAGCGCGCGGGCTAAAAATACTCTTTGCTGCTGTCCGCCAGAAAGCTGACCTATCAGCCTGTTTTTGAGCTGCTTTATTTGAAGCTTTTCTAAAATGCTTTCAGCTTTTTCAAAGTC